>JACKDF010000010.1 GCA_020633655.1 Deferribacteres bacterium | reverse complement strand
CTCCACAGAAAAACATCGTATAAATCTTCTTTTTGCGTGAAGGATTTTTGTGTTTCCTCGGCAGGAACAATTTCGCTGCGCAAATTGAGGCGCTGCAACTCGCGTCCACCGCGTTCGGCTTCGGAAAGGGTGACATTTTCTGCATAACGCAGACGATAAACGGATTGCGCCGGTACATAATCGATGGCTTTGGCTTGCCAGTAGATCCCTTTCATACCGCGACCGATGAAATGACCGCCGGGATCATAAAGTGCAAATCCTTCAGGAATTATGAATTTAATTGTTGATTGGCCTTCCAGTAATCCAACGCGAATTTTCGGTTGCCTGCTGAGGGTTTCATATTTCAAAGCCGAGGCACTGCAGCCCAGCACAAGCACAAATAGGATTATGAAAATTGGCCATCTTCGAAATGTGGTGTATGACATGAAGCCTTCCTGGTTGGTTAACTTTGTCGATTTGTAAAATTTCCTTCAGGGCGAATCCCCGGTCCTGCTTATATAAATCCAGAAGCGATAATATTATGCTGGTTCCTGGGCATTAACCATGTTCTGCAGCAAAAAGACATTGAGCAATTCATAGGAGACACTACCCCCGAGCTCGGCGAAAACCGGCCCCAGACGCAAATCGCCATGTTTTGCAAATGCGCTGGCGATTTTTTCTTTCAAGCTGTCGAGTTCCGGGTAGTCCTTGCTGAAATTGTGATGACGCACGGTGTTGCCTTCCCGGGCATAGCGCACCAAGTGGTTGATCACAGTTTGTGCCTGGATGTTATAATGTCCGGCAATTTGATCTATACTCGTTCCCTGGTTAAATGCTTCACCGATTATCATGTACTTCAAAGGTGTTTTTTGTCTCTGCTGCGCTTTGAGACGCCGATGCCCCGTTGATTTTTCTTCGATACCTTTCGATTTACAGTACCGCTGAATAATCTGGCGAAATCCCATGCCGTGGCGTTTGTTCTTTTCTGCACCGACCCCGTGGATCATTAAAAATGCTGCTTCACTTTGTGGATAGAGGGAGGCCATATCCACCAGCGATTTATCGGAGAAAATGACGTATGGCGGCAAGTTGGCTTCTTCTGCCAGGCGTTTGCGGTATTTGCGCAACTCTTCAAAAAGTTCACGGTCATAGTTGGAAATATCGATATCGCGGATTGAGGTGCGGGGAGCCTGATAATCTTCCACCATTTCCGCATAGAATTTCTCTTCGCTTCGAAGCAAAGGCAGGGCTTTCTCGGTAAGACGCAAACCGCCATTTGCTTCCTCAGAACGCAGGAGAAATCCCTGCCGCAGCAGCTGGTTACTGAGCAATCCCCATTGTTTTTTTGTCAGTTCACCGCCGATGTCATAGGTCGAAAGCTTGTTGTGCCGGAAATTGAGAATTCTGCGGTTTTTCGAACCGCGCAGCACATCAGCGATGTAAAGGGCGCCGAAAATTTCGCCGGTGCGTTTAACGCAGGAGAGGAATTTTTGCGCCTGGATGGTGAAATCCTGTAACTCTTTCTGATCACTGCAGCAATTGTCGCACATGCCGCAGTTTTGTTTTTCATACTCCTGTCCAAAATAATTTAGCAAGGGCTTGCGCCGGCAGTCATTGTATTCAGTATAACGGAGAAGTGCCTGTAATTGTGTTTCTGCAATGTGCCGCTCATTATCGGATTTCTCTTTAAAAAAGTAGCGGATTTTTCGAATATCGCCATAACCCAGGAACAGCAGGCATTCAGCTGGCAAATCATCCCTTCCAGCCCGGCCAATTTCCTGATAGTAAGATTCAATGTTTTTGGGTAAATCATAGTGCACGACGAAGCGCACATTCGATTTGTTGATTCCCATACCAAATGCCACCGTCGCGACGATAATATCGACGTCATCGCGGAGGAATTTGTCCTGGGTTTTGTCGCGATCGGCAGCATCCATGCCTGCATGGTAGGGCAATGCAGAAAAACCGTAGTCTTGCAATAGAGCCGCTGTTTCATCCACCTGATTGCGGGAGAAGCAATAGATAATGCCGGATTCACCTTTGTGTTTGTTCAAAAAATCCAGTGTTTGCTGCATGGCATCGATTTTATCTACGACTTGTAACAGCAGATTTTTGCGGTCAAAACTGGCGATGAACTCATTGCCGGCTGGAAAATTAAGCGAATTTTTAATATCGTTTTGCACTCGTGGTGTCGCCGTGGCTGTAAGTGCAATACAGACCGCCTGTGGAAAATGTCGCCTTACCTCGGCGATCTGCCGGTACTCCGGCCGGAAATCGTGGCCCCATTCGGAAATGCAATGCGCTTCATCGACAGTGATGCAATCGAGCTGCACGCCCTGCAAAAGATTTTGTGTTCGCTGGAGAAGGAGGGTTTCCGGTGCGACGTAGAGCAATTTTACTGTTCCTTGTTCCACCTGCCGCATGTTTTCCGCATATTCCTGATTCGGAATGCTGCTGTTGAGTACAACTGCCGGAATTCCAATTTGATTGAGCTGGTTTACCTGATCTTTCATCAGGGAAATGAGCGGGGAGATAACCACCGTGAGTCCGGGGAAGATCATTGCGGGAATCTGATAACAAATGGATTTGCCGCCACCGGTTGGCATAACGACGAGGGTATCATTTTTTTGCAGAACTGAGTCGATAACCTCGTGCTGGTATTGTCGAAATTCTTTATAACCGAATATGTCCTTTAAAATACTTTGTGGTGTTGGCACGTTTTCCCCGGGAATGTTTTTATTTGAAATGACCAATTTAACGATTCTGTGGATTGGCTTCGTTCATAGAATGCATATTATTTTTGGAGATAAATGTAAGAATTTCACATTTCGAATGCAAAAGTAAAAACCACTTTGTTTCTGGAGTAACCTTAAATTCATTAATAATTTAAGATTCAAAGTGTTTGCGCTTAAAAATTTTATTCTTGCATCTTTTTCAATTTTAAATATATTAAGCAGCCAAATAGAGGCGCTGTAAAAATCAGTAACTGTTCGGAAAAGACCGGGCTTTGCATTTGAAGAACAGGGAAAGGGTTTACAGCCGAAACGGTTGCCTGCCGGAGGCGATGCGTTGGGCCGTGGGAAAATATCTCACGGACTGTCATCCTGAATAAGGATGGAGCGCTATTGAGGTAACCCGATTATTATTAGGCAATTCTATAAATCAATGGGTTGGTTTAAATGGACGCTTCATCTGTTTAAATCGACCCATTTTTATTATGACAATTGCAGAATATCTCAAAAAACTCATCAACATCCCGTCGCTTACCGGTGAAGAAAACCAACTTTGTACGGAACTTGTGAAAGATTTAACCGGCCTCGGTTTTCAAACACGCCTTGAAGAGATATCCACCCATCGTTTTAATTTGCATGCTTCCGTCAACGGCAAACCGAAAATCCTGCTTTCATCGCATATGGATACGGTCCCACCTTTTATTCCAGCCTCCGAAAACGCTGGCAAAATATTTGGCCGTGGTGCCAATGATGCCAAAGGCCAGATTGCTGCCATGCTGTATGCTGTGAAAGATTTACCGGACGAAGCAAGAAATCAGGTCGGTTTACTTTTCGTTGTTGGCGAAGAAACGGATAGTATCGGCGCAAAGACGGCGGTGGAAAATGGCCTCACAGCGGATTATGTCATTAATGGTGAACCAACGGATAACGTTTGTGTAAGCGGTCACAAAGGTATTTTCATTTTTGATTTGCATGCCAGTGGAACAGCCGCACACTCCGGTTATCCGGAACAAGGCGATTCTGCCATCCACAAACTCGTTGAACAATTGTACAGGCTGCAAAAGCTGGATTGGGGAATGGATGATTTCTTTGGTGTTGCGACATTTAATGCCGGTACTATCGAAGGTGGATTAGCAGCAAATGTTCTCGCACCCTCGGCCAAAGCCCGTTGCTTTGTCCGTGTTGTGACATCAACCGAAGACGTCGTTCAACGCTTGGATAACGCCAAGCTTTCCGGTGTCTCTTATGAAATTTACAACCTGGCTGAACCTGTTCGCTTGTTTGTGCCGGAAAATATGCCGGCAAAAATTGTTAAATATGCCTCAGATGCCTCACGCTTTGCGAAGGTAGCAAAAACGATGATGCTGGGACCGGGTTCTATTTTAAATGCCCATACGAAAGATGAGTTTATCTCCATTGCAGAACTGCAGGATGCGGTACAAATTTATCAGGATTTGATACGGAGATTGCTCGAGGAATAAAGGGATTTTTTCTATACACAGCTGGTTTCATTCTGCATTGCGTAGAATTAGCGATGGAGCTGTGTCAAAGCATAAACAGAAGGAAGGCGCCCCGCAAAGTGGAGCGTGCATTACCCTCATCGAGGACACTTTCGCTCTGGAAAAATAGATGTTTGAGTCAAAATAATGAGTTTTGATACAGCCCACAATCCTGGTATTTATGATTTAAGCAGGCTAAAAAGGAAGGTGTAAAATGCAAATTGGTATTCTTGGAACTGGCCGCATGGGCACAGCGCTGGATGATGCCATGCGGCACACAGATCACAGCATCGTCTTCCGTTGCAATGAACAACGGCCACTCACGCTGGAACTGGCTGCCCGGGCCGATGCGATTATCGATTTTACGACTGCATCGGCTGTTGCCGGGAACGCGGAGATGGCCTTACAGCACAAGGTCCCTTTTGTGACCGGGACGACTGGCTGGGAAAATCAGCGCGCGACCATTCGAAAATTGGTGCAACAATACAACGGCAGTTTCCTCCATGCTGCTAATTTTTCCATTGGCGTGGCGTTGTTTCGAATCATGGCACTACAGGCTGCACGGCTTTTTGATTCGATCGGTGGTTATGATTTCGGAATTCATGAAATTCATCATACCGGAAAAGCGGATAGTCCCAGCGGTACCGCTCTTCTGCTTGGCGAGACGATGTTGAAAAATATCTCCGGGAAAACAAAAATCGATTTTGGCAATACAAATGGTAAAATTTCCAGCGAGGTGCTGCAGATTACCAGTCAGCGTACTGGCGCCATTCCCGGCACACATCGCATTTTTATCACTAGTCCGGAGGACAGCATTGAACTCGCTCACATTGCACATGGTCGTAGTGCATTTGCAGCAGGTTCGATTCGTGCAGTGGAGTGGCTTAGCGGCAGAACCGGCTTTTTTACTCTGGATGATATGCTCGCAGATATTCTCCCCAGCATTCACTAGCAAAATTTCAGCATTGATATATCACGGGACATCCCCTGATATATCTGATTAAAACGAAAGGAAAAGAATATGACACAACGAACTTATCGCGGCTGTTATACAGCCATCGTGACGCCATTTGACAGGCATGGCCAATTTGATGAAACGACTATGCGTGATCTCGTCGAATGGCAAATTACCAGCGGGATAGATGGCCTCGTGGTGTGTGGTACTACAGGTGAAAGTGTAACCCTCGATACAAACGAAACAGAACGCGTTATGCGTACGGTAATCGAGCAGGCAAACGGACGTGTGCCTGTCATTTGCGGTGCCGGCACCAACAACACCTCCGATGCTATCGAGCGTACAATCGTGGCAGAATCTCTTGGAGCAGATGGGATTTTATCGGTCGCACCTTATTACAACAAACCAACACAGGCCGGCTTCATCGCTCACTTTGAAGCTATCGCGAATGCAGTCTCTTTGCCGATTATTCTCTACAATGTTCCCGGCCGTACCGGATCGAACATGAAAGCGGAAACCACGCTCGAATTAGCAAGGATTCCCCATATTGTTGCTGTGAAAGAAGCTTCCGGTAATCTCGAGCAGGTTATGCAGATTATCCGCGATCGTCCGGAAAATTTTTCTGTGCTTTCTGGTGATGATGCCCTGGCGTTGCCGATGATCGGTGCTGGTGCGGATGGCGTCATTTCTGTTTTGTCCAACGAAGTCCCTGCACAATTTACAAGCCTGGTACATGCTGCTTTGGAAGGTGATTTCACCACTGCACGGGACTTGCAGAACCGTTTTCTAAATCTCATGCAACTCAATTTTATCGAATCGAATCCAATTCCTGCGAAAACGGCGCTGGCATTGATGGGCCGGGTTGAGGAAGTGTTTCGCCTGCCATTGGTACCCATGGAAACCACAACTCGTAACAGATTACAAAATGAATTGGAAGCACTTGGACTTCTGCAACAGGAAAATGTAATTATTGGCTAAAATCATGACAATTGAACAAATCAAAATTGCAATAGAATCTCAATTTGACGTGAAAAATACATTCACTGAAAAAGAGTTGATAGCCGTCATTGAAGCGTTCTTTGCAAGGCTGGAAAACGGTGAGGTCCGTTCTGCACAGCCGACTGCTGAGGGATGGTTGACCAATGAATGGGTCAAAAAAGGCATCCTTTTAGCATTTCGGTTGGGCCGTTTAAAAAATTATACCCGTAATCCACAATTTGCATTTTTTGACAAAGATACGATCCCGACGCAAACTTTTGAAATGAGCGATGAGGTGCGGATTGTCCCGGGTGGAACCAGTATTCGTCGAGGCAGTTACGTGGCGAAAGGCGTCGTCATTATGCCGCCGGCTTATGTGAATATTGGTGCTTATGTTGATGCGGGAACGATGATCGATTCGCACGCCCTAGTCGGTTCCTGTGCGCAGATCGGCAAAAATGTGCATCTCAGTGCGGCGGCACAAATTGGGGGTGTCCTCGAACCTGTTGGAGCAATGCCTGTAATTATCGAAGACAATGTGATTGTGGGGGGAATGGTTGGTGTTTTTGAAGGTACGATCGTCAAGCAGAACGCCGTGATCGGAGCCGGTGTCGTGCTTACCAGATCAACACCTGTTTACGATTGCGTGAATGAATGCATTTTGCGCGCTGAAAAAAATGATCCGCTCACAATTCCGGAAAACGCTGTCGTTGTACCTGGCAGTCGACCGATGCGCGGCCAATTTGCCACCGAAAATAATTTATCCGTACAAACCCCACTCCTCATAAAATATCGGGATGCCAACACTGATAGCGCTACCGCCCTTGAGGAAAGCCTTCGTTAATTCTCCTTGCTTGCAATGGTTATCTGTCCTATTTTTAAGCTTTAAGTCCAATCACCGCACTAAAACATAAACCTATTCACGGGAAGAAATCTCGATCAAATGCGTTTCATTGCAAGGGAGGAGAATGTAAAGATTCTTTCAAAGCCTATGCCTTCTGGTATAAAACCGGATTCATTATTGTACTTTTATCTACACTCCCGTTTTTCCAGCGCCTTTCTGCTTTTCAAAACCCATTTACAGCCAACGGTGGATGAATCCGTGCCGACACCAAAGCAGGTCACTCGGATTCGAGCTTAGATCAACCAACCCGCTATCACGAAGCTATTCATTATCTCCAGAATTAGCCAACAAATCGCCGCTCGTTCACATGGATGCCAACAGGAAGAGACCACGAGGACGTAAACTTTATTACCTGCTGATCGGTTCGCAGGAGAATGTGACTCGACTGAATGATGTAAAACCAGGATTTATCCCGTTTGGGCGATCAAGGCAAACAAATGCAACCTGAGCCGGGCGATAATCAAAAGCACTTTCCAGCTGATGGCTTTTCTACAGTATTCATGGCGACGAACTTTCCGGAACCGATGCCGCACTTGCCGTAGCATACAGGCTCGCAGCCGGTACCGATGAGCAGACAAAAAGCTGCGCAATGGAACTCGTTATTGGCATCTATCCAATGGAAAACCCCGACGGCCGTGAGGCGCTGGCACAGATGCAGCAATGGGGCAGCGAAGTTGCCAGCCACGATCCGCAAGTATGCAGCATACCGGTGTCTGGCCCTGGGGGCCGCACCAACCACTATTTTTTGATTTAAACCGGGATTGGTTTATTCTTTCCGCAACCGAAAGCCGTTCGCGTATGCAGCTCGTCGTCGACTGGAATCCCACGAAAAAACGCTGGTTGATGCCCGCCAAAATGGGAGATCCGAACAACACATTTTATTTAATCCGCCGTGAGCCGATCAATCCCAATGTTGATACGAGGATCCATCACTGGTGGGAGGTGTTCCTGCAAAGGATCAGGCTGCAGCATTTGATAAACACGGCAGCGTTGTTATTACTGAATTGAATGGTACGAGTTGGTATCCGGGCTACGGCAATTCGTATCCGGGACTTTAGGAGCCGTTGGTATTCTGTATGAACAGAGAAGCTATCACAGATGGTTCCGCAGTCAAACAAACAACTGGCAGGCTTTCCACTTTCGGGATGCCAACGAATCACCATTTTACGAGCTGTATTTATAACCTGACCACGGCTGCAGATAACCGGCGAGCATTGTTGCAGGATTTTTATGAGCTGCGGAAAAAAAGGCATCGACGAAAAAACAAAGATGGCGTCAGCGCTTACGTCGCTGTCCCATAAAATCCGACCCGTGTTAACCGGCTTGTGGAGAAATTGCTGCTTCAGAAAATTGAAGTTTTCAAAACGGATGCGTCCTTTCATTGAATGGTATCAGATCTTTTACTGCATTTTCGACAAGCGATAAGACCTTTAAAAAGGAACTTATATCGTTCCAGTGCCAGATCGTTGCGCCCGGTAATCAATGCCATTTTAAACGATCCCGCATGGCAACGGAAGTTCTGCGAAAAAGAACGCGAATCATTGGAAAAAGGACATTGGCAGCCAGGAAATGTGCAGGGTTAGTGCCTGGTCCATGCCGCCAGCCTACGATGTCGATGCTTACGCAGTATAGAGAACGCCTTCAGTAAAAATGACAAAGGTGGAAGGATCGAAAAAATACCGGAGCATGCTCACTCCAATCCGGAGGCTGGTTTTGGTTATCTTCTGCCTTATGCCGATGACAATTCCGTCGATGCGCTGTTATTTTCAAAAGGATTAGCGCGTTCGCTGCGCATAAAACCATTTAAAATTGAAGGACGACAATACGAGCGTGGTACATTACTGATAATTGTACTGAAAATCCAGGACTGAAGGCAACCGTCTTACTGGGAATGTGCAGAAAATGCCGGTGTCACGATCGCCAGCGTAAGCACCACCGCTTTGAGTGAAGAAAACCGGACCTGGGTGGCGAAATGTTTGAATTGCTGCAAAAACCACGCATTGCCATGCTGGCCGGTCCTGCTGTGAGCCGGTTATAATGTCGGAACCCTGCATTTTTCTCCTTGATTACGAGCTGGAATCATCTCCCTGCTCAATTCGGATAGTTTTTCCCGCTTTTGATTTACGGCCTTACAATGTACTGATTCTTCCCTCTTCTGCAGGTTCCTTTGAAAATTTTTGACAAAAAGTACAACAAAATCTCAAGACCTGTAGATTGCGGGAAGGCGGTACCCTGGTTGCAATTGGAAACAGCGCCGCTACACTGGCAGATACGACTACCGGATTGAGTGCGGGTGAAATTGCGGCGTCAAATATTGGAAAAAGTTACCCGACGCTATGCAAGCACTGCAACAGAGCACTATCGCAATAATATTCAACTCGATAGCCTTGCGATATGGGCGGGTAAGAAATCAAGGGATTCGACTCCGGCAAAGACAAAAGAGGAAAACAGAAATAGATGCTTTGAAAGCGTTGGATGCGACAACGGCTTTTCATGCCACGTGGGGAGCCATTTAAATGTTTTAGCGAGGAAGAGCACTGGTTGAATTTTGGTCTTAGCAGCAGGTTCCCGCTATCATTTACCATTGATGCCTTCATGAGCAAACCGCCGGTGCAAACAGCAACACGCCTTGCAAGCGCCAGTGAGTTACGGTGCCGGTCTGCTCTGGCCGGAAGCACGCGAACGCTGGCAAAACACAGCTTATGCAACGCGCGAATCTTCCAGGCGGGACAGATTATTCTCTTCGCTGGTGAACCTAATTTCCGTTCCCTATTTTTATGGAACTGCGCGCATGTTTATCAACAGTATTTTGCTCGGGCCGGGCATGGGAACACAGCAGCCACCCTGGTAAATGAATTCGAATTGGGATGGCAAAAGGAAAACACGATGGCATATGATGAAGGATTAGCGCAGCGTATTCAGGAAAGTGTGCTGAACCATCCGGGTATGACAGAGAAAAAATGTTTGGCGGTTTTAGCTTTATGGATCAGAGGAAACTATTGTTGTGGCATCATTCGTTCTGAACTCATGGTACGTGTCGGTGCTGAAAAATATTCGAAGCGCTCGAGAAACCTTTCGCACGCGAGCGGATTTTTCGGAAAAACCATGCGTGGCTATGTTTATAATATCGCGGAGGACGGAATTAGTTCGGATATTGGTTTGCATTTTCTGGGTCAAAAAGGACTCGATTTTACAACATTACCTGAGAAAGCTGGGAAAAAAATGAAAACGAATATGTTAGCAACCGGTGTTTATGTTGCCAGTTTAACCCGCTTAAAGCAGATCACAGCATCAATCCACCCATTTAATCCGGCACTGCAAGTGGTTGCTGAAAAAATGGCGTGATATTATCCTTCTCGTGGGAACAACGGAGAAGCCAATTCCTTCAGCCGGAAGGAGCGAATATGGTGGCTTTGAAATTATAGTTGCCAGCGGTATTCCTGCGAAGGTACTGGTTGGGACTGGTTGCTGTGCTGTTCCGGATACCGTTACTTTGACGAAGCATGCCCTCGATCTTGGCGTGCAGAACGTTCTGGTGTTGCCGCCCTTTTATTATAAAAATGTCTCCGATGACGGCATTTTTGATTTTTTCGATCGCGTTATTCAGGAAGTGGAAGATGATGCATTGCGCATTTATTTGTATCATTTCCCGAAAATGACCGGACTTCCATTCAGCGCAGATTTAATTGCACGGTTCATAGAGCATTTCCCGCAACAAATTGTAGGCATTAAAGATTCAGGGGGCGATTGGCAGCACATGCAGATGCTGAAAGAACGCTTTCCCGATTTCCAAATTTTTGCGGGCAGTGAAACTTTCCTCTCACAAATTATGGAAATAGGTGGCGCCGGGTGCATTTCCGCAAGCGCAAATTTGTCGTGTTTTACCGCTGCTAAATTGTACGCTACTGTCGATCCTGACGAAAGACAGAGGCTACAAGATAAACTCAATGCGCTGCGATCGATTATTGAGGGGTACCCGGTGATCTCGGTACTAAAGCAGGTCATGTCGGGATTGGAAAAAAATGAGAACTGGTTACACCTGCGTCCACCACAGGTTGCTCTGTCAGCAGAGGACGTTGATAAGTTGCTTAAGGCATTGGAGGAAATTCATTTCCCTGCTGATTATTTTATTTGATATTCTTCGAAGGTGATAACATAATGTGTGATAAATTGAACTGCAGTTAAGATGAAATACACGAAAAAGCTTTCGTGTGAATAGCGTGTTTTGTGGTATAAAAACACTTGCGCAATTTGGTAACCAGGGAGCAAATAATGCAAGCCGTTGTGGCAAGCGGACATGAAAAAGTGAGTGAAGCGGCGTGTGAAATCATGAAGATTGGCGGCAACGCATTTGATGCTGTTGTCGCTGCCGGATTTGCTTCCGTTGTCGCCGAGCCATTGCTTACCAGCCTTGGTGGTGGAGGATTCCTTCTCTCGCGTTTGCATTCGGGGAACAGTATACTCTATGATTTTTTTGTCGATACGCCTGGTCTTGATAATCCAGTGGCAACAGCTGATCCCCACTTTATTCCCATAACCGTCCACTTCCCCGGTTCAGATCAAATTTTTAATGTTGGATATGGTTCGGTTGCTGTACCTGGCGTGTTACGTGGCCTCTTGCATGTCCACAAAAAACTTGGTCATTTGCCTCTCAAAGAAGTTCTTGCACCAGCAATGCACTATGCCCGGCATGGGATACATTTTAACCGAACACAAGCTTACATACTCCATCTTTTACAGCCAATAATGAAATTGTCATCCCTTGGAAGACAGCTCTTTTTGCCCCATGGCGATATGTTGCGGGAAGGGGATAATTTCTCCAATACTGATTTTGCCAATTTTTTAGAAACGCTGCATCGAGACGGTGACAGAGAATTTTATGACGGTGAAATTGCTGGTCGCATAGCGCAGGATATGAATCGGCATGGGGGCATTTTATCACGACGTGATTTGGCAGCCTATCGTGTGATTGAACGCCAGCCTTTATCGGTGAATTATCGTCATCACACGCTTCTCACCAATCCGTGGCCATCCTTCGGCGGCACAATGCTGGCTTTCGCTTTGCGCTGGTTAGAAAAAAGTATGACCGTGGAAACCAGATACGGTTCTGAACGGCATTTACTCGGACTGATCACACTGATGCAGGAGTTGTATGCGCGTCGTGAGGCGGGTGACCTGTTCCGCGAAGGAAGTTGGGGTGATGATTTTTCTCTGAATATTAAAAACGTACGCAAAGCCTTTGGTGGCACAACACACATCAGTGTTTTGGATCGCGAGGGCAATGCCGCCAGTTTAACCTGTTCCAACGGTGAAGGCAGTGGTTACGTCGTTCCGGAAACAGGCATCATGCTCAACAATATGATGGGGGAAGATGATCTGCATCCCGAGGGTTTCCATAAAGATCCGCCCGGCAAACGCATTGCTTCGATGATGTCGCCATCGATGATTTTGTGGGATGAACACGTGCGTTTTGTGTTGGGAAGTGGTGGTAGTAAAAGAATCTGGACAGCACTTTTGCAGGTAATTAGCAATGTGCTCGATTTTAAAATGGATTTAAACGAAGCCGTTCTTGCTCCACGATTGCATTGGGATGGGCAGTACGCCCAAATTGAACCAGGCTACGCGGAAGATATAATTACTGCAGTGAATGAGGCATTTGCAGTTAATTTATGGCAGGTCAAAGATGTTTATTTCGGCGGCGTACATGCCGTGGCGAATAATGGCCAGGGTGCGGGTGACAACCGCCGGGACGGTGCTGTTGCTTTTAGTTGAGTCATTTCTTTCCTTTTATCGAAATTGGATTCTATCTCTAAATAATTTATATTAATTATTCAAATATTCGGGAGGTAGACATGTCTGATAATCAAGATAAAATAACGCTTCTCTTGGCGAAGATGGATACGCTTTTGCAAAAGCATGAAACCATTTCGCAGGAGGTTGCCGATTTAAAAGATGAAATCCAACGACTTCAAAGGGATGTTTCGGTTCTGCCTTCGTTAACCGGAGAAAAACCAGAAAAACAGGAATTATTAAAACCAAAAGAAACCCGTTCACCAAAGCCAGCGCCCTTTCTTTTTTTCAAAAAGCAGTCCGCGCCGAAGGAGTCGAAACCTTCCCGCTTCAAAACGGATCTCGAGAAATTCATCGGTGAAAATCTAATCAATAAAATCGGCATCGTAGTAATTGTTTTTGGTGTGGCCATTGGCGCAAAGTATGCCATCGACAACCAACTCATCAGCCCGCTTGTGCGCATTATTTTGGGTTATTTGGTAGGACTTAGCTTATTTGGAGTTGCCGTCAAACTGAAAAAAGACTACCATAATTTCAGCGCTGTCCTTCTCAGTGGTTCTATGGCAATTGAATATTTTATCACCTATGCTGCCTACAGTTTTTACAGTCTTCTTCCACAAAGTCTGGCCTTTGCGTTAATGGTCATTTTTACAGTCTTCACTGTGCTTGCATCCCTCAGATACCAGCAACAAGTAATCGCCCTTTTGGGGTTAGTTGGATCGTACGCTGTCCCATTTTTATTAAGTGAAAATTCGGATCGCATCGGCATTCTTTTTACCTACATTGCTATTCTTAATATCGGGATTTTGGTTATTGCTGTACAAAAACACTGGAAAGCGCTGAATTTTTTTGCTTTTATTTTTACATGGTTAACTTATGGGACCTGGGTTGCGGAAGAATATAAAACGAATGAATATTTCACGTTAGCGCTGACCTTTCTCTGTGTTTTCTTTGTCATTTTTTATGCGACATTTCTGGCTTATAATGTCATTAAAAAAGAAGCTTTTGTCGTTAGAACAGATATCTGGCTTGTCCTGGCAAATGCACTTGTTTTTTATGGCTTTGGTTATATTCTTTTAGCGAATCAACCGATTTACGAAAATCAATTAGGCTTGTATACGCTCGCAAACGCTTTGACTCACTTTATTATTGCCTTTGCTCTTTACAAACGGGAAGGCACCGACCGAAATCTGGTTTATCTCGTTGTGGGAATGGCACTGCTCTTTATGACCATTGCGGTGCCGGTGCAATTGGAAGGAAAATGGATAACCATGGTTTGGGCGGGTGAAAGCGCGCTTCTTTTCTGGATTGGTCGCTCGAAATCCGTCCCTGTTTATGAGCGATTGTCCTATCCGATCATTTTACTCAGTCTCATTAGTCTGGTGCACGATTGGAACCAGGTTTATACTGTTTACATCCCCGATAATCCCAAAATGTTCATCCAGCCCATTTTCAATATTCACTTTCTAACTTCTTTGTTTGTTGTTGTTGCGCTCGGATTTATTAATTGGCTGCATCAAACCAAAAAATTGCCAGCTCAATCAACGGCGAGTAAACAATTAATGCAGCTCATTTCTATTTTGCTTCCGGTATTTTTTCTTTCAGTTCTATACTTCTTGTTTAAAAATGAAATCAGTTTGTATTGGAATCAAATGCTGGCGAGCTCTGCGGTGAAGGTTAGCAAAGAAAGCGGGAACGCAATCACTTACTACAATTGGGATTATAAAAATTTTAAAGAAATCTGGATAATTAATTACACACTGGTTTTCTTTGCGCTCTTCACTTTGGCGAATCGCATGCGAATGAAGAACCAGCAGGTTGGTGCTGTCAATATCATTTTAAATGCTTTGGCGCTGTTTTTCTTTTTAACACTCAGTTTATTTTCTCTTGGTGAATTAGGTGATCGTTTTCTTCAACAAACGTTGGCTGCGCATTACACGCATGGTTGGTTCAATATTGTCATTCGGTATATTGCCTATCTTTGTGTTGCGTTTGTTTTGATCATCACAAACAAACTGCTGCGGCAAGATTTTATGCAGAACGCTTTTCGAAAGTTTTATGATTTTTTGCTGCATGTAACGATTCTCTGGATTTTGAGTAGCGAATTGATCAGCTGGTTAAAAATTACTGATGTGGCACAAACAGATAAACTTGGACTGAGTATTTTATGGGGACTTTTCGCATCATTTGTCGTTATTTTAGGAATTTGGCATCACAAGAAGTATTTGCGAGTTGGCGCGATTATCTGGTTTGCAGCCACACTCGCCAAGTTATTGTTTTACGATATCGCCCATTTTAACACGATCTCCAAAACCATCGTTCTGCTTTCCCTTGGTGTACTGCTTTTGGCGATTTCGTTTCTCTATAACAAATACAAAGCACAAATATTTGAGGATGCTGCAAGCTAACAACGCATGAAAATTGTGAATTACACAAGCGATGCTGGATTTTTTTAGAGAAGAATTACTTGGATTAATTACAAATAAGAACATGGAGGATTGTAGATGCTGAATTATGTCTGGTTTGGGCTTGTCGCCATCGCGTTCGTAACAGCTATTTTTACAGGTAAAATTCCGGAAGTGGGTACAGCTGCGGTAACTGGTGCTGAAACGGCTGTGAACATTTCATTGGGTCTGATCGGTATTATGGCATTGTGGTTGGGAATAATGAAGATTGCTGAAGAGGCAGGATTGATTAAGCTCCTTGCTAGAATTATTAAACCGGTTACCAAACGACTGTTTCCTGAAATTCCCCCTGACCATCCGGCTATGGGTGCGATGCTGCTCAATCTTGCAGCGAACTGGCTCGGGCTTTCCAATGCAGCCACCCCTTTAGGATTGAAGGCAATGGAAGAATTGCAATCGCTCAACAAATCAGACGATACAGCTTCAAATTCACAGGTTCTGTTTTTGGCGATGAATACGGCTAGTATAACATTCATCCCTGCAACGATCATCGGTATTCGTGTCGCGGCAGGATCGAAAGACCCGTTCAGCATTATCGCAACATCGCTTTTTGCTTCCACCTGTGCGACAATAGTCGCCATCATAACCGCTAAATTATTGGGTCGATTGAAGGTTTTTAAAAAGACAGATCCCAATATCGCCGTCATCGAAGAACCAGAAAAATAAGGAATACAATCCATGTCAGAATTTTTTTTAGAAGTATTAAAAACGATTTCCAATTGGGCTATTCCTGTATTGCTGGTACTCATTCCAACGGTTGGATTTCTAAAGAAAGTAAAGGTTTATGAGGTTTTCGTCGAAGGTGCGAAAGAAGGGTTTAATGTAGCAATTCGTATTATCCCCTTTCTGGTGGCGATTTTAATGGCAATCTCTATGTTTCGTGCTTCCGGAGCAATGGATATTTTCGTCTCTTTTATCTCACCGATTACGGATTTAATCGGAATGCCGGCGGAAATTTTACCAGCAGCGTTTATGCGTCCACTTTCCGGAAGCGGGACTTTGGGTATCATAACAGAACTTATAAATACACACGGTCCGGATTCATTTATTGGTAATTTAGCCTCGACAATTTACGGTAGTACGGAGACGACATTTTATGTTTTGGCTGTTTATTTTGGTTCCGTTGCGATCAAAAAGACACGCCATGCCGTACCGGCAGGACTCATTGCTGATTTTGCCGGCATCATGGCCGCGTTGTTTATATGTCAGCTAATGTTTGGGCAATAAAATTTTGTTTTTGTCTGTGAAGTTTTTCGTAATTCCGTACTAAATACCAATACAAATAACCCGGTGAATTCACAACCAGGCGCAATTGGGTTCGGTTTCGTGTGGTCCCGGATAAATTGGCCTGGTTTTGTCAAGTAAAGCTCATTTTGAACTATGGTCAGGAGCTATCCCCCTGACCATTCCAGGTGTTTATGAAAAAATTTGGTTCGCTATTTTTGTGGAATTTTTCTTCGATGCCTCGTGTATTGTATGCAAATTTGAGGAAGAATTTGAATGAATCTTAAAAAAATAACGCTGTATACAATTATTGGTATTTCTTTCATATTTATCACGAAAACGATGGCGACCTTTGTGCCTGGATTTTACAACGGTTTACGCGTAGCAAAAATAAATAGCCTTCTCTTGTTTGCAGCCTCACTGCCTGTCGTTGGATTTTTTGTTGCCTTCAAAAAAACTGCCATTCAAGATGATCAGGAAACCTTGCGATTGGCATCATTGATCGCTATTTCAACAGCAGCTGGAACATCGTTGGTGCTATTTGCTGATGTGCTTGCCCTTTTTAAAATACAAAATATGGATTTGAATTTTGAACGATTTGGCGTTGAATTGCTTTATTCACTTTCATTGTTGTACTTTTTTATTGTTTTTAATCGGGGGAATAGCACTAAAATGAGCTCAGCTTTGAAGCAAGCAGTGTTTTTAGCGCTCGTCGGAGCAGCATTTTCCGCAATCATCCAGAGTTACATTTTTATGTCCTATGTGACCTTTGGCGATATTCGCCTGGTTGGGTACAATTCACCGCACTTCCCGCTCCTCCTTATCCCGTTATTCATTTTCATGTTTTTTGCCAAGTTTTACTTTTTTCTCACCTATTACCGTGAAATCGGTAGCGATTCCGTTTAAATTTTCATGAGCAGGAGCCAGAAATAATTCGCAATCAGCGCCAGAATGAAACTATACCGGCCAAAGCGTATTGTGCTTTCAGGTATTTTCAGGCTCAGGCGCAAACCAAAAATTAGCTGTTGCAAAGCTGCAAGAACGATTAAAATTGAAATTAGTAAAATAAGTACAAAAAGGGGACTGGCAATCAATGCATTGTAAAATTCAAGATTAAGCAGTGCGGACAAGCTGCGGCCGCTGCCACAGGCAATGCACGGAATGGAAAAGGCCGATTTAATGGGGCAGGGCAATAGCAGGAGCCCGGGGAATCGCTGAGCAAACCATAAGGAAAAGAGGGCAACGTAGAGAAGAATAAAACCGGGATGGAATCGGAATCTTGCCGTTTTTTCAAAGGTTGCACGCATGGTGGGTTTGTTAGCCAGTTATAAATGTTCCCAGGGCAGAGAAGAGGATAACGATAAGTGTACAACAGGCAAAGAACGGTAAAGCGAGCGCGGTCACTACTCGTGCTGTCGTGGTGTTGTGGCATTCACGCCAGCCGATCACAGCTAAAACCAACCACATGAAGAAATAGACTACACCGCCAACGATTGGGATTGCCTGGAAAATCGCTGTCCCCTCTGCGTAGGCGTTAACGCGAAAGGTTGTGGTGAATCCATTCTGTGCAACACCGAAGATACTCAGCGAAATATGAAAGATAACCGGCATGAGGAGCAATGAAAATAAAACCATGAATGGTGTCAGGGCCAATTGCTCGAGAGAGCCCATTTGCGTGAAACTTTGGGTGTAACGTTCGAAAAACATTTGCATAAACGCTGGCATTTGATCGATTTGCTCACTCATTGTTGCAAGCTGTTTTTGTGCCCAGTAATTTCCTAAAATCTGGCCGAGAAATTTGAAGATAAAGGCATAGAGCAGCGCTGGACCAATAGTATTTTTAGGTTTTAAATTTTTAAAAAAGTCAACCGGGCGAAAAATTGATTCTGACCAGGTGTGTGTCAGTCGTTCGATGAATGATTGGTCCTTTTCGTCTTCCCAGGGAATTCCATTGGCCGTACCTGGTGAATGGTGCTGTTCGTTTTCGAACTTCCCTTTCTCAGGTTCGTGATCTTCTAATGTCTCCTCTGTTGCGTCATCAATGATGATGTCGATTTCTTCACTTTGCCTCGCATCATCTGGAGTAAAATGGACACCGCAATAGGGGCAAAAGTTAATTAGCGGATCTTCTGGCAGAATTTTACGGCAAGCCGGGCACGTTTTCGCTTCATTCATTCGTATGCGAACCTTGTTTGAAAGGTGTTGGTGGATTATGTACAATGCGCCGGAACAGCGCATAACGAGTCAATATTAAGGACAAAAGATAGGAAGATGAAATGTGGAATGCAAGTATTTGGATTCGATTCTCTATTTATTTAGTTCACTGTGTTCGTCGAGAAGATTGTGAATGGTATTTATGAGTTCTGCCGTATCTGAACTTTTAATGACGTAGGCGTCGGCGGACCAGGTTTGCAAATCCTGTTTGTATTCAGCATAAGATGTGTGTATCACAATTTTGGTTTTTTTGTTGATGGAAAGAATTTTTTTAATCGCGTCGAGGCCATTTTCCAACTCAAGTTTCAAATCAACGACAGCGAGATCGTAATTGCCATTCTCGGTTAGCTGGATTGCCTCGCTGCAGCTTGCAGCAGTTGCAATTTCAAATCCCTCATCTGAAAGGACGGTATTATAAAGTGCCCTTTGCGGTGCTTCGTCTTCGATTATTAAAATTTTTTTCATTTTGATGTCTTCATGTTGCTATTGGTTGTTTTAACCCCATGAAAATTAGCTTGAAATAAATTCAAAGGCAAAAGAAAAAATCGTCATTATAATTGGTCACACAGTTTAGATTATCTGCTTATTTCATAAAAATATAAAAAAAAACTGCTCACATAATAAATATGAACAGTTTAAAAATTTTCCCCCTTTTCACGTATCGCGCATTGTGTGAGCGTGTAAATCACCGTCACACGTTGATCCTGGAAAGATTTTTTAAGCGCTCCTGCTGTCGTTCATCGTCTTCTCTCCAAAATTCGCCTTTTAACAAGGCAACGGTGATAGTTCCAAAAGCGATTGAACTGCTTTCTGCACGTCCATCTCGTTAAAAGGATGGTAGAGTACAAAATCACTGTTTGTCGCTTTTTTGGAATGGGAGTTAAGTACAGAGATAACCTGTAGTTCAGTATATTTCTTTTTTATTTTCTGAACTGTTTTTGTTATTGACCTTCCTTCCCGTGCATAACCGCTATATTCTTCATCGAGAAAAATAAGCCTTGGTTTTTTGCGACGAATCATTCTCATCAACATCGCCTCGTCCTCAGCGATTTCGACTTTATACCGGGTTGATAGAGCGAGATACATGCGCATTTGGGTTTCAAGGTCCTCATTGAGGATTATGATTCTTTTCATTGCGCTTCCGCCCATGTTTTTTGGTTACCGCAAAGGAGTTACTCCAATAATTTAGGAGCATGGAAAAAAGACTGCGTAAGATTAAATGGTGGGCTAAAATTATCTGGATTGAAATGACATTGTTAAATGCAAATGGAACTTATACTTGGGATTCGCATTTTCCCCTTGAAAAATATTTCCCTTAATTCGAAGAATAGAAATCTGCGGGAAGGTATGTGAATAATAGAAGTCAGAAGTAAACTTTATGTTTTTCAATAATAATCTTCGATTTCATTTCGCAAGGCCGCTACCCAAACCGCGATCCAGTGTTCTTTTTGGGCTGCGAAACGCAAATCGCTGTAGGAAATTTTTAGCAACCGGATTAGTGCTTCGCAGTAGTCGTTTTCCAAAGTCCGTAACGGCGATCGTCCCCTTCGTGAATTTGTTCCAAGTCGCGCCTCTTCCGCCATAAATTTTTTTGTCAGTGCAAAATATCGCCAAATTCTCAGAAGACGCCCAGGCGTCATGCCGTATATTTGCTTACAAAGATATTCGAGCTTAAAGGAAGAGCAGTGGACTGTTTTTTCGAGATATTTTCGTTGAATTTCATTAGCGCTTTTTAGTGGGAGTGAATCGAACGCTCTAATAAGCAGATTTTCATTATAGGCATAGGGGGGGAATACCTTTAGCGGAACGAACCAATCGAGATAAATAGCATTCACTTCATTGCCTGCGACTAAATTGATCCACGTCAGAAACTTCTTATCGCTGCAGTGATGAATAAGAGCTGTTCCCCGGGCCTGTTCCACTGGCGGTTTTTGCCCTTGTTCAACTCTTCCCGTAATCAGGCTGGATGCTCTGACTTCTTCGGGGAGTTGTTCGAAGATTTCCAGACTTTTGTTGATATTTTGCGGGTTGACAATAAATACCGTAGGAGCACCATTTATACTGAATTCATCAAGCTGGTGCAATTTGAATTGAGGTGAAATTAAAAAAGGCAATCGTGCGTATTGTCCAAAATCATCGAAAACGATATTGGTCGCGATGTTACCATGAATCATATTTTCCCCGTCCTGGGAGTAATGTTATTTCCTATCCTGCGAATAGATTATCCCTTGGAGAGAGGACAGTTGCAAAGGTGGGCGCGCACGCTAACTATCTTCATATCCACCAGGTTTTGGGAAAAGTCTTAGAGCAGCAGTTTAACTGTGGGTGGAATTTAATAAATCGTTTACGAGTTGCAAGCCGATTTATAAATAAGAATAATATGAACTCACAAAAGCATCACCAGTGGAGCTCAGGTAACTATTGTTCGAGTTTCATTTCATTTTCAATCCAGTCATCCCATCCGCCGGAATAAATGTAAATGTGCTCGCATCCTGCCTCTGCCAGTCTGCGAGAAAGAAGCTCCGCTTTATCGCAGTGTACACCATTACAGAAAACAATGAGTTTTTGTTCTTTTAGATTCCATAATGCAAGTAAACTGTCCAGATTATTTGTGTCCTCTGGAATATTAATTGCGTCAGCAATCGTCCCATACAAATATTGCATTTCAGACCGTGCATCGATGAGCAGGGCATTGTGCTCGGTTATCGCCTGATTGACCTCGGCAAAAGTTGCCGTTGCAAATGGGATTTCTGAATTGACACCATCGATGTGTTTGCGAAAGAAAAGAGAGGTCACAGCAAAAGCAAAAAGGAGAATGGAGAGCAACGCCAGATTGAATCGGCCTTCCTTATTTTGGGTTAGAAACAGGAATCCAATTAACATGCCTGTGAGTAAGAGGTAGTGACCCCAAAGAGGAAACTGTGAAAAAAAAGGGAGTTCGCCAAAACAGCCACAATCCAGATTTCGTACTTGGCTGTAGGCCGTAATAGCAAAAAACAGGACCGGTACAGCAATGAGCAGGCGATGCGGTTTGAGCCATATAGTTAAAATTATGCTCACCTCAAACAATGCTATTGCAAGAACTAATATTTGGGCACTATCCGGATTTACATAAAAAAGTTCAGAAAGTGATCTCGATGTTTCTGTAATGCTCGCCAGCTTGCCAATTGTTGAAAGCAAGAATATCATTGAGATGACGCTTTTAATTGTAATAGACCAGAAATTATGTTTTTGATCCGTGATCATAGGTTTCTCAATCCTGTTAATCTATAAACACCAGTATTGGGCAGGGGGTACTACCTGCCCATCGTTAACTCTACGCGTAGTATATATAAACCAGGCAATTACCATAAAAATGAATGGTGCAAATTGCTATTCTTTTCGCATCCAAAATGGTTGCACGAAATGACCTCTTCTTTTTGCGAGCACAAGCAAGTAAGCTCCTGCAATAACGCAAAATATTAAGGCGAATATGGATGCTTCTGCCCCGAAATTCCCACCAGTTATCAATTCATGACCGCTTAACTGCGCGTTGAGCAAACCTCGCACATCGTGACCAGAGACGGCCACGCCGAAGATGCCACCCTGAGTGAAATTCCAGGCGAAATGCAAACCGATCGCCAGCCAAAGGCGACGGGTAAACATGAATGCTGCTGCCAGTAAAATACCCGCTTCCAACGCGATGGCGACACTGCTGTATAAGGTAGCATTTGGATTTGCAGCATGCCCGAAGCCAAAAAGTGCCGCTGATACTGCGATTGCGATCCAGCTTCCAAGACTTTCCTGCATGATTCGGAAAATGATACCCCGAAAAATTACTTCTTCGATAAATCCTGCAGAGAGCGAAGTATAAAGCGGTGGGATAAGCACAGGCAAATTGTGTACACTTAAGACCTGGTAGCTGCCACTTATCCAAATTGCTGCTATGACAGCAGAAAAAAGTCCTGCGCCAAGCGTGACGCCTTGGAGAAGTTCTTCCACCGCGCCAGTGCAGGCGATTTCGCTCTCACTCCTTCGTTCAACATATTTAACGAATACAGCATAAGCGAATAAGGCCACTACAATGGTTATAACGGTTTTAGTTAGTTTCCAAAGCTCTGGCATTGGTTCAGAAAAGATAGCCTCGCCGAGGGCATTCGTTAATCTGGAAGTCAACATGGTGGCGACAATGATCATTGCGATGGCGATAATTGCACGGACGAGGGGAAACATAACAATTCGTCGCCCCAGGCTTTGTTCGTGTTTATTCGATTCAGGCATTGGGATTCCTTTTTTCTCGTGGAATTATTGGTTGACTTCTTCAGTCTGAAGATAAAATAAATCTGTTGCAACGAGCCAGTTCTCTTTGGATGCATCTGGAAAAGTTTGCGTTTGCCACTGTGTTGTAGGACGAATGAATTCCATCACTCCGTTAAACCGTATTTTTACAGGCATGTCAAAATCTGTAACGTTTGCTTGCCAGCGAAAGCTTACTTTATCCGCTTCAAATTTATACTGTAAAACCGGAAGGTCTGCATGGTATAAATACTGTTCGAATAAAGGACGTAAATCGCGATCCAAATGGTCGTTGAAGTAGGTGATTACATCAACTGTCCAGATATTTTTGTACTTGAAATGTTCCGAGTAATCTTTGATCAGCGCCCACCAGTGGGCATCATCATCAATGACGTGGCGCAAAGTGTTGAGGAAAAGCGCCCCTTTGAAATACTGATCGATGGTTGGCCAGTGATTGACTGCAGTTGGTCCGATGATGGGTTCTTTGTTATGTATTTTGGGTTTGTATCCGTTTAAATATCTTAAGGCATCTTCATAGCCAAACTGGCATTCAACATAAACGCCCTCCGCGTAGGTTGTCCATCCTTCGTGGATCCAGGCATCGGAGACATCGTTGGCACTGACACTGTTTCCGAACCATTCGTGTCCGCATTCATGTATGATGATGAAGTCAAATTTTTTGCTGATGCCAACACCTGTCCAATCCATCCCGAGGTAACCGTTTCGATACCCATTACCATAGGCAACGGCGCTTTGGTGTTCCATTCCTGCATAGGATACCTCTACAAGTTTAAAGCCATCGCGAGGAAATGGGTAGTCACCGAAATGTTTTTCATAACATTCCAGCATTGGGATGACTTGCGAAAACTGTTGTTTTGCTGCATCCAAGTGATAAGGCAGAACAAAATAATCGAGGGGCAAGTCGCCCAATTGTTCCGAAAAATGTGCGTATTTTCCAATATTGAGTGCTACCGAATAATTGTTGATAGGATAGTGCACTTTCCAGTTATAGCGTGTAAAGCCATCACCAAGGTCATCCTTGCTGATAAATTTGCCATTGGATACGTCAGTTAATTCTGAAGGAACAGACACATGAATCATCATGCTGTCCACTTCATCCGGTTGCTGATCTTTGTTCGGCCACCACAAGCTGGCGCCAATGTTCTGGCACGCAGTAAAGATCCAGGGATTGCCGAGGGAATCCTGCGAAAAAACCAATCCACCGAAACGTCCAGCTTCTTTGGGATTTCCGGAATAGTAGAAATCTATGGTATAGGTTGATCCAGTAGACAAAGTCTTTGGAAAATCGATAAAGACCGCATTGAATTCACGTGTGTAGGATAACGTTCTCCCTTCGAAAAGAATGCTATCAATGCCCATATTGGCAAATAAATCGATTTGGATGCGATTGTCATCTTTCAACATGGTAAACTGAATGGCGTTTTTCCCGCTCAAATATTTATTTGCCACATCGACTTTGACATCCAGATCATAGGTGCGTAAATCGTTGTTTTCACGAAATGGTCCGTAGGTGCCGCGCAGCGTGTCAGCTCTGGAAAAAACCATTTTCGCTTCAACGGGATTCACCAGTTCTTTTTCAAACTGCAGCTGCAAGGTGTCGGTAGTAATTGATGCCAAAAATTGCAGTGCACGATAACCTTTTGCGTGAATAGTGAGCTTTTCTTGCAGTAAAGCAGGTGGTAGTGTAATCGCACCGTGAACATCGGAACGTAGGACTAGCGTGCTGCCTTCATTAAAAAGGATAGCGCCTTCGATGGGGGTTTTGGTGTTTGAATCAAGAAGTGTGATGACGGTTTCGCCATGCTTCACGCAACTGAAAAGTGTGAAAATGGTCAGCAAAAGAACAAAATTATATTTTGCCATGATTCTTCCTTCCTCCACTAAACAAGGAATTCTTTAAGTTTGATTATCCCGCGTCTTTTAAAATTTTTTGTACATCCCTTGCGCAGGTTCTGTAAATTTGTACCCCAATTTTCTGTAAAATTCAGGCTGATCCGCTATCAATGAAACATAGGATCCTTCAACTGTCGCATGATTTAGGTAACTCTCGATTCGCTCCATAATTACTTTTCCAAGGCCTCTACCCTGGTGCTCGGGTGCAACAGCGATATCGACAATTTGAAAAAAACACGCACCATCGCCAACGACTCTACCCATTGCTGCAAGTTTTTCTTCGATTCGAATGTGTACCGCATACAGTGAGTTTGCGAGTCCAATCTCCGCAGCCTGGAGTGATTTTGCAGACAATCCTGCTTTTTGCCGTAGTTCACTGTACTCTGTTGCCTCTGGCGCTGAATCAATAATTTCCATCGTTATTTTTTTCGCTTTATTTGTTAAAATGCCCATCCGCAAAATCGAGATAATTTTGCCAATCGAAATCGGTGACGCCATGCTTTCCAGTTCTCATGTGGTACCCAATGGTACCTGTGATGGGTGTATTGATGGCAGGCATATATTTTACCGGCAATCCTTCCTGACCAAACAACTCGTAAACAGCACTCGCACGCATAGCAGACAGAAACTCACCTTTTGGATCGGCCCAGCGATCTTCCTCCGCACTCGCGATATAGACTGGCCTTGGGGCAATGAGTGCGATTAACATGTGTTGATTGATGGGGAGTTCATCTTCTTTATCATTGAAATTTTTAAAATTTTCACAAAACCAATGGGGGAAATTGGTGTTAATCTTTTTTACTGTTTCACCGAATCTCCGTCGCGACAGTGCGGCACCACCACAGCCGGAGTTATTGGAGATTACAAGGGCAAAACGATCATCTGTTGCTCCTGCCCACAGGGCCGTTTTGCCCAGGCGGGAATGCCCCATGACAACAACGTGTTTGTGATCGATGTCCTCATCTTTTTCACAGTAATCCATTACACGGCTTAATCCCCATGCCCATGCTGCAATGGAACCCCATTCATCTGCAGCAGGTTTCGTTTGTAATTCATTATTATAAAGTCGATGAACGCCATTTTGAAATCCGTCATCGAAATCCGGATCCACATCCCCATAGTATAAAGTTGCAAGTCCATAGCCACGTTGTAAAATTTTTTCCACCGGCCAGCGGTCACTGCGTATCCCACGGGTGTTTTCAGTTGCCTGGTTTGCTGTAATACCTAACTGTTCGTTGTTGCGCACCCATGATTTTGGCAGCAAAATAATCGGATCGTCGTTGATGGTATGATTTCCATAGAAATTCATCGCAAGAAAAAGTGGGTGACTTTTTTGTGCATTCCGGGGCAGGTAAATCAGAACATTCATTCTCAGTGGGTTATTGGGATCGCCTAAATAAATGGCAACTTGTTTACGAACAGCTCGGCCGTCGAGGGCATTCGTGTCCTGTTCAACCAATGAAAAAGCGAGATTGGCCGGCGTGTCAGGGGACTTCCCATAAACAAATTTTTCAAATAGATGCAAAATTTCCGGTCGTCGGTTTTTAACCCATTCTTCCGCCGTCGTTATCTTGGCACCATCGCTATTGCGGAGTAGAGCGGGCAATCGATGGGCTGGCACTTTTGACTCATCGTAATTTGTCTCTATGTTTTGTGCTGAAAGCGGGTGGATGATTACGATCATTGGTAGTATTAAAATAAGGTTTCTGGTGGCGAAAAAACGGCACATAGAAAGTTCTCCAGCCTGAAATTAAGGACAGTGATTTTTAATCCTGAAAATAAAGGCATACTAACCGTTATCAATGAAAAGTTAACTTACAGATACAACAAAAGAAAGGCAAGTGGAAAGGCATGTTTAGCGACAAAATTAGGTTGCACTTGCCAACATGCATGTTTGAGTTCAAATGACCAAAAATGAAAAAAATCTGATTAAAATTTGAAAACAGGTTGTGGGTTTGTTTTAAATATTTCTTATAATTGAGAAATGGTATTCATTTTTTCCTGCACATAAAAAGAGAATGAATGAATTTTTGTTTAGTTTGTTAATATTTCTTAGGTTAAATTGCTGTGAAATAAAATAAGTACAGTATTTGCATTGAGAAAAAATGCGTGTTTACTATAAATCAAATTAATTTCCTTACCAGCTGTTATTTTTTATTTATTAGTATCACTTATGAAATGGAGGAATAGCGAATGACTACCAAGTCTCTGATGCTGAGATTCCTTCTTGCTCTAACAGTGTTTGGTTTTGGGATCATGTTAACCAGTCCAGTTTTCGCAACTGGAGATGAAAAGGCAAAAAAAATCGGTGATAGCGAGTGCGTTGATTGTCACGAAGATATCGCTGCTTCTTTCGCCCAAAATGTTCACAAAATCTACGGTGATGACGCCGGATTTTTATGTGAATCATGCCATGGTCCCGGATCTGTTCATGCTGAAGAGGAGGATGCGACACTCATTTTCAATCCTAAAAGAGATTTTAACAGCGCAAAAAAGAGTATCTGTCTCGATTGCCACAACGGTTCACAATTCGAATCGGCATTTGGTACTGCGCATCATGAAGCGGCTAACGGTTGCAGCGATTGCCACACTGTGCATTCCACAGCGGAACATTTGCTAAGCAAGCCGGCTAATCAGCTCTGCCAGGATTGCCACACAGATGTAAAAGCACAATTCATGCTGCCCTCGCATCATCCCGTTGAGGAGGGGATGATGACATGCCAGGATTGTCACGAAGTACATGGCGGGGATAACAAATATGCCATGTCCAGCGATTCTCGCGAATTGTGTTTAACATGCCATGCTGCGAAAGAAGGACCGTTCGTGTTCGAACACGATCCCGTCAATGAAGACTGTGCTATCTGTCATAGTCCACATGGAACAACGGCGAATAATCTGCTGAGCCAAAGCGAACCGGCTTTGTGCATGAGTTGTCACCCAATGCACTTCCACACGACACTGACAGCGATGGAAGGCACGTTCCAGGCTCCATTGTTCCCCAATGATCCCAACCGGGGTGGCACTACCACTTTGGATGGATTTAAAAAAGGTATGCTGACTAAGTGTACACAATGTCATAATGCAATTCACGGCTCTGACGTCCCTTCCCAGGGAATTGGCAGCAGTGCTCTAACGAGATAAGGAGAAGAAATGAAGAAGCTAATATGTGTTTTGTTAGTATTCGGACTGGTTCTCCCCTTGTCTGCACAAGAGGCAACAACGAACTGGTCCCTGGGTGTAGCAGGTAACTACACCGCTTTTGGGGATGGCTATATACCAAAAGTCGCTGAATACAAATATTATAAAGATGGATTTTTTCCCGAAATGAAGTTCAACTGGAACCGTTATAACGGGATGAATAAAATCCAGCTCAATGGCGCATACTATAATCCAAAAGAGATGCTGTTCGGTGGTGATTTTCGTCTGGGCAAATCGGTTTTGGCAGACGTAAGCTATAAATCATTTTATCGCAATACGCAACTCGATTTACTGGAAAATATCAGTGCGCGTGAATCTTTGAACCGCGAAGGAACTGCGCCTGGTGGTAAAATCCTGTCGCACGAAATTCAAAATCCCAATGAACAGTTGGGATACCAGCGTCAGGAAATTGAAGCCAATCTGAAATTCCTGCTTCCCGGCGACAAAATTACTTTGCGTGCGTCCCATCGTACGATTATGGAAGACGGCAAAATGCAGCACGTGCAAAACATGCACTGCGCCTCTTGTCACCTCGTCTCCCGTCCGCTGGATGTGAAGAATAAGACGCAATCACTAACTGCAGGACTGGATGCAGCCCTCGGTGTTGCCGACTTGTCCTACGAAGTAAACGTGCGCAAATTCATCTCGGATGCAGGACCCTACTCTGCATATTACGACAGTGCAGGTCATCCGGGACGCGGCTATATCTGGACGGATCCGAATACGGGTGCAACCAGTAATTACTATGTGGAATTTGGTTCCCGTCTGGTCTACCATGGTGAAGATGTTGCGATCGCAGCATATCCTGAAACCAATAAGTTGAGCCATAAAATCACGGCGAAATCGAACATTGGTAAAGGACGCTTGTTGCTCCAGTACCAAAATACGACTCTCACCAATGATGCGCAATTGGCTGATCCAAATGTGACAATTACCGGTGATTTAAAAGTTACCGCAAATAATCTTAACGGTAATTACAGCACACCGCTGATGGAAAATACCAAGCTTATTCTTGCCGGGAAATATCGCCGTCTGGAAAACGAAGACCTCAGCATCGATAATCCTGATTGGCGCGATAATCGGCCGGGTGGTGACATCGATCTCGATTATATTCGTTATTCCAGTCTCACACGTACAGACCTGGAAGGAAGTGCCAAGGTTATTTACCAGCCCAAACGCAGTTATCGTTTGACCGCTTTACTGGGATTCAACTCTGTAGAGCGCGACAATTTTCCAATTGAAGGTGCGAACTTTAAAACAGATAAAACCATGTTTGAGTTAGGCGTTCGCTACCGTCCTACCGGAAAATTTACCGGGGATCTCAAGTACGGGTTGGAAAACATCGACAATCCTTTCTCACCTGTCGACCAGATGTTTGAAATGTATGGCCGTGGGACATTGATGCCGACAACCGGTGCACCGAATGTCTATTATTGGCAGCGCGATGACCTGCGTTACGGCAACATCAGTAACATGCCGGCAATGGTTCATAACATCAAAGCAACGGTGAAAGTGCAACCAAACAAAAAAGTGAAGCTGGATGTGGGTTTGAACTTGAAAAAAGGCTCCAACGACACGCAAAAGGAGCTGGATTTTCAACAAACTACGATGGCTCCAAATTTAGGTTTGACTTTAATACCAAACGACAAAGTAAACTTTTTCGCCAACTATACTTATGTTAAACAAACACAAAACGGATTAGCGGCAGTAGCGCTAATGGATGGCTGAGCGGCTCACATTAATGGCGCAGGTGGCGTCCTAAACAATACTGATTCGTTAATGCATTTTGGTTCAATTTATGGTGAATTTGATTATGAAAGTACCTCAAGTGTACTTTATGCTGGACTGAATTTTAAAGTTAATCCTAAACTCAAACTCTGGTTACAAGGAAATTACAGTAAAAGTGAAGCCGCTTTTAGCAAAGTCGGGATGGACATGGACCTGCCGGGCGTAGACGAAGCCCTGGAGATAATTGAAGCATCCGACTATGATTATAGCGGTATCCCGCAGTATTCTGATCTGTCCTACGGCTATATGAATTTCAACGCCCGGGCGGAATACAAACTCTCTGATAAACTCTTGTTCAACGTGGATTTCAGTTACTACGATCTCACCTCGGATGAAACCTGGGTTTATGGAGACGAATCCGGTTCGTTTACAGTTTTCAGAACGGGATTCACGCTTATTAAGTAACTTTTAGTGCACCTGCAGAGGTGCTGTTCGGACATAGTAAACACCGCAGCTTTCGTCCTGCACTGCTCACCGCAGGGCGAAAGCTTTTTTATTTTAGGGGAAAATAGAGATAACAACACGATAGGGAAAGAATAAATATCTGATTGGCAGTATCGATGCATGACGGAAAATTTCTATCGAAATTGAGCAAAATTTTGCATCGGGAATCGGAAGAAAGAGCAGGCATTGTCCTACCGAATTACGTTACGTCACCTGTTATTCAGCTCGTGGAGAATCTCTTGAATTCGTTTAATGTGATGCACAACATGCTCGGCCTGCATTTGGATAACGAACCCGATTGGCACATGTTCGACCCTGCTGTCTTTTTTGCCACGCACGGCAACGGACTGAGTCCACCCATCTGGCCTGTTTTCCAGGATTTGCAGGACGTGCGCTCTGGTAGCTTTAAACAGTGCTAATGAGACATCGATTGAACGTTTGTGGTATGCCCAGCGTTCGCTCCAGCTTTCCTGAGATAAGTCCGAATACCATACCAAAGAAAATTCAGACGTTGTATTACCCAGCGCCATTTTGATTCCCATTTTCCAGATATCATCACCATCAACGATGTGGTGGATAATTTGCCGAATGGTCCAACCGCCTTTTGCAGGTTTTGCATCCAATTGAGTCTCCGTTAAATCCGCCACTACGCGTTCGAGCAGAGCGGGTCCCTCTTGAAATAGCTTTAAAGTGCCTTCACGATCCTCTGGTGCTTTCATTTGACTTTCCTTTGCGTGAAAATTGCCTGTAAGGAGGCATAGTCGTGTAACCTTGGTTCTTGTGACACGACTATAAGAAAACAATAACTTTTTTAATCGTCTATACAGATTTGCAAAAGTTTTATCCCGTAATCAATCTCAGGCAGTCATTCCGGGTTCGATGTTTTTTATCGAATCCCGGAATCTCCTAACTCATGGTAGGCTCATGGAGATTCCAGCACGCCTAAAAAGAAAGCGGCCGAGCTGAAAGCCGCGAAGTAAAACGCTTTTTGTTATACGAAGTAAAATGACTTCTATCGGATATTACTTTTGCAAATTGCTATAGACAATTTTTACCACCACCAATCATTCAATTAAATTGACGTTGTCATCAACAATAATGATGAAAAATTAGTGAAGGATAGTAGGGAGATCGTAAACATCCGAAATTTTTTCAACGAGAATTCCACCCAATCCATTTGCAAGCGGTAATTCAAGATCGACGGCAAAGCGATCACCGATGCTGACCATTTCATTCAGGGAGATTTGCAGTTTCTCGGATAACATAAAAAATGGTTTCATCGTTGGTTTTGATTCACCCGAAACATCCAAACCTATCACATGCGGAAAATATGCCTCGATACCTAATGCCTGTAATGTTTTCCTGCCAATAATTGTGGGATTGTTTGTTACCGCGTTGAGTTTGTAACGCTTCTGGAGCTTTTCCATTGTTTGAATCAGGTTCAAATCAGGTTCAAAAAACTCCTCGGGTTTAAATAATTCGCGACGCCAGTTTACACTTTCATCGATGCTAATACCAAACTGAAGAAAGGTGTTACCAAGCGACAGTTCCTTACCCTGATTCAAACGCTTAAATTCATCCTTGATCTCCGCTACTTCTTTTGCTATTTCCTCAAATGGTCTCCTTAGATACTCAGACAACCGGTGAACAAGCAGATCCTTTTGTGCCTCATCATAATCACGATTGTCATACAAGGTTAAGTCAATATCAAAGACGAGCGCCCTGATAACTTTTGGTAATTTATAGATTTTCAATGGTAGAAATCTCCTTCAGAATACAGCAAGCAACTCAGAATCATAGGCATCAACTTAAAATTTTTGAAATAGTGGTACTGTAATCTATAGTTTGACAAACTACTGCGAAAGGTCGTCTGATTCCATTTTCTTCAGGTTTATTTCCTGAATCCTGATTTGAAGATCAACCACAAAATTGGCTGCGGTTTCTTTGTGTTTTCGGGCAATCGTCAGCAGCAGTTCGCCTTTTTCATAACCCGGAACGTTGGCAAATGTGCTCATTTTTTTCCCGCGGAGATAAATTTTGTTGGAAAATAATGTGGATTTGAACAGAACTTCCGACACTTCGGAAAGGGGAACAGTGAATTCTTTGACTCCGGATTTGAGCAACCCGATTATGGAATCGGAGGTTTGAATTTCAATGGTTAAAGCATCGTGCTCAAATGATAATGTGCCTTCTGCCTTGCCTAAATCTGCATATAAAGAGGGTATTCTAAACGGTAAACTCGGCATCGCATTCTCCTGATTTGTATTAAACCGAAAACAGGCGTTACTCTATGATTTTTTGCACCTGCTCCCATCGGGCTGCCGAAGAACGATTTTTATTTCGGTGGTAGGTCAACGCAAGTGCAATGCAGCATTTCAATTCGGTTACGGGGATTTTCTCATCGAGGGAAAAATCGATGCTTCGGTTACCGCCATAACGAAATGTCGTCGCATATTTTTCTTTAAATGCAGGCACCAGATTCGCCGTGCATTTAAAGAAAATGGAGTACTGTTCGGGGGCAGCTGCTTTCCAGGCGATACGAATCGTGCTGCCACTTTTTGACCGTGGCGTAATGTAACTTGGTTCGCCCCATTTGAGTGTTTCTTCCAATTCACCAACGTCTTCAAAGCAGGCCGCCGTTTCATAGATGAGTTGCCGTAAAAACAGGAGCTTCGTTTGCATGGGCTGCGGATAAGAGGCGAAGACCTCAGCAACTTCCACGGGAATTGCTTTATCGGGTTGGCGTGTCATTCCTTTTTGCCCAAAATAAATGTGAAAGGAATGTGCAGTCTAAAGCTCCAGGATCGCTCATTGTGGCTTGCCCCGGGAAATTCTTTTGTCAGCCAGTTCTTTTCGCTGTAACCTTTGGCGACCATAATTTTGTCAACCTGCTGTTGATAGGGTTTGTATAAAGAATCGACGCCTGCCGTGCCGTAGTCAAAATAGATGCGGTGCGAATCCGGAGCAGGAAGATGTGCCTGCAGATAGTCTGTAAGCACACCGGGAATATCCGGATTTTTTTTATCCATCCCTGGCCAATGGGTTGACATGCACAGGGCACTGCCGAAAACTTCGGGATATTCGCAGAGCGTGTAAATGGAAATGAGTCCGCCATAACTTGACCCGGCGACGAACGTATTTTCACGATCTGTCAAGACAGAAAAGGAGGAGTCCACAAAAGGCTTCAATTCATTCACGATAAATTTCAGATAATTGTCTGACTGAATCTCGCCTTGCAACATCTTGTAACCAGGATAAAATTCAGCTGCATAAAATCGTTCTTTTTGCTCTGGCGTTAATTGGTCAAAAGCTTTTTGCGGGAAATATTCACTCTGTCGCAGTGGCCCGCCATTGTAAATGCCAACCACGATGCAATCCTGAATGACACCGTCTTTCCTCAAGGCAGTCATTGTTTCATCGACACACCATTCCTGCTTGTTCCATGTAATTGTAGAATCAAATAATGACCCGCCATCGTGCATGTAGAGCACGGCGTATTTTTTATTTGTCGTATAGCCGGGCGGAAGCCACACATCGACATTCCGGGCTTTGACGTATTGTGAAGAAAAATTTTCCAAATGTTTGATCGTTCCGTTGGAAACTGTTGGAATTTGCGAAAAGGCCTGGTTTGTAAACATGAATATGACAGCGAGTTGAAACAAGTTTTTAGCGTACATGGTTGAGCCTATAGTGGGTGTTGTGTAAAAACGAAATCCGATCCTGGGATTGGATGAGGACTGGATTAGAGCTGTGAATAAGCCGCCGGCTGCAGGAAAATGTTGGTAATTTTTGAAACTGTGTCTTTGTATTTGGGCATTTCTTTCATTCTTTGCCATTCCGGATGGGCACCGAATTGACGCCAGTGCTCCTTGTGTGCCTCGCGGTCGGAAGCGGAGAGCATGTAGGTTAAATTCGGCACATCATCCCCGATGAGGGCTTCGCCATAAAAAACTGGCGCCAACCCGGTGTCCCGCATCACCTGGATTTCACCACTGTTAAACATATCCACTTTTAAAGCGGCTTTTTCCTCGGTGTGACTCTCATAAATGCGCAGCTCAAAAAGTCGCGGTTGTTTTTCGAGGGTCTGCTGTGGCAGTTCAATGACCGGCATACCTTGAAACGCCTTGTAGAATTTACTCTGGATTCGTGTGAAAACCGGGTCCTCCTTCGGTGCGGCAAAATAGTTTTTCGCAGCGTTTAAATAGGTTGTGTCTGCTTGCAGCTTTGGATTCACCGCTGCGAACGCAGCAAGTGTTGGATAGGGAATAAGCATGTAAATTGAGTAATCCTCGGCATTATCCATATTGGTGAAGACGCCGATTCGATCAAGCCCCATGCGCCCGAAAGCTGGGACGAGCGCATTTTCGAGGTAATGATGCACGCTTTTCATTTTGTTTGCGTCAGCCGTTTTGTAGATGCGAAGCTCATAGTATTCTTGTGATTTCTCTTGTGCATTAACCATGTTCTTCGCTCCGGCTAGTGCTGTAAGGGCTACGGAAGTTTTTAAAAAGTCTCTACGATTTAATGGGTTTGTCATGGTAATTTTTCCCTTATAGATTGGCTTTAAAGAGTGCTAATTTACGATAACGTTTTGTGTATAGTATGCGCACACGCTTTGAGGATTGGGAAATTGGTAAAAGTCTCCGTGTTTAGGCTCACATTGATACCTTTGTTAGGCGACCAGGCTGTGTGAAAACGTTTAAATTTCATGGAGGCTGAGCTTGTCGAAGCCGGACTCACGCTCAACCGGGCGCTTCGACAAGCTCAGCGACCGGTTTACGCTGCATTTTCACACAGCCCGGACCTTTTGATTGATTTTATTTGTAAGTTGTTTTGATCTTCCTAATAAAAGCTTGTCAAAATAATAACAAATTCCAACTCCAATAGCATAAGCGAGAATATCAAAATAATCGAATCGACCGGTGAAAATGCCTTTCGGCCAAAAATATTGACTGACTTCTGTTAATGTGCTTGCAAAAAATAATATCGTTGCCGTAATGCCCGGTGATCGTCTAAAGATATTATAAACGTGGGGTTGGCGTTTCGGATTATCTAACGAACGCAGTGAAATATATAACCAGGCGGGGATTGAAATATCTGCACCATAACTCGTAATTAATCCGGCATTGATATGATTTACGCCCAAAAGAGCACATATTATCCAGAAAGCGAGAAGTAACCACCCGGTTATTTTCCAGTATTTAGTATACATATGGCGTTTAATTTTAATCTTTATTTTTTAAATTTAACGATAGCTTCAATTGCCGGGGCGGGTTTGACCCTGAACAATCTTTGCTCGTAACCAATCGTGATTTTTCGCGCGGCTTACCCTCGGGGCACAGCCCCGGTCAATTGCTAGCGGGGTTAGCCATCCCATTCACTAGCTCTCAAAATCATTTCTGATAATACGAGCCAATCTATGACTCGCAGTAATAACAGGTGGCAATAAACGGTCAATAACTTTATTCGAGATACCTTGACCTCGGTGCTTTGCATCGCGTCGTAAATTCTTCAGTTGTACCAAAGCAACAGCCAACTTTTGGTCAAAACAACCTTTATCCTCTGCCGATTGAACTTTCTCCTCAAATGATAATTTGTTTGAAGATGAACCGAGAACATCGCGGAGAAGCAACTCAATTATTGTGTGCGCATCCTCTGCAATTTGATGCGGGAGAATCCGACCTTGGTAGTATAACGTGAGTGAATTTGAAAATGCATTTATATGACCAGACAGATGAGTGGCGCCGCCAACATCAAATGATAGAGAATTAGGCATACCATCGAATGTTTCTGAAATATGTTCAACTGTTTCGGTGATTTCATCCAAACTATTTGCATAAGAAGAGGTCACGCGGTGCGCAATATCTTGCCGATATTGGTTTGGCCCAAATGAAACAGCACCCTCTGCATAAGAAAACAATCCAATAACAAGAGGTTCCAAAAGATATTGCATAGAAGTCAGGGAACCATCAACAATTACAAAATAACCGGCTTGTTGTTTCCAACGATAGCTGAATCTAACACCGCGTTTGCCAGCCAATCTCTGGGCAAGACGCAAGAGAGATTGAAGAAATCTCCTATCTTCATATTGTGCTTCGATATAAAAATCAAATCCTGCCATACTATTAAGGGTGGCTAACTAGTTGTTATATGACTCACATAAGAAAGCTATGGATAACGAATGTGTGCCACATTCGATTTTTTTTGACTTTATTAATTTAAAAATAATGAATTAAACCGAAATATATTTTTTCACGGTTTGTTGTTATACGACCCACATAAGAGAGTATATGACAACAAAATTTATCCAGATGGAGAATTCTTCTGCATCCTTTGTTGGGTACGAAAGTGCATTTCATTGTCGTCTTCACTTCCGGATGAACAAGGAGTGGATTTGTTTCCTCTTCTGTTTTATCAAGGTGAGTCACGAACGGGTGCATTAAAATATAGTGATCAATTCAACCCGTGAACACCGATTTGATTATTTTTGTTTATACGAAGCGTTGCCAGGTCGAGGCGCTCTTGTTATATCTCCATCCTATTTCATTCTGTGTGCAAACTCAAATCTTAATAAACAACCGCCTTCGAAACATCCAATAACACAAGCCCCACAGCGCTGCCCACGCCAACACACTCGTAAAAATCTCCGCGCTGAGCGTTCCGGCCCAATCCAGCAGGGCGTAAGTAAACGGGTGCAGAATGCTTTCAATAAATTTTGCACCGCCAACATGAGCAAAGAGATAAATGAAAAGCGAATTCATACCAACCACTTCGAAAATCAGCGTCCAGCGACCCCTCATTTTTTTAATATCCAGCAGCCAGTAAAGAAAGGTCAGCGCCAGCAAAGCCCATCCACCACTGACAATAACAAAGGAACTCGTCGCAATTCGTTTGATGATCGGTGTGAGGGGATCCAGCGCATAGCCAATAAGCACAAGCACAATACCAGCTAAAAGCAAGTGCTTCAACTTTGTGTGTGCCGGTTTATCACCGAGCAGGAGTTTTCCTGCCAACACACCCCAAATCGTGTGCGCTGCCGTCGGCAGGGCATTGATCGCAACCCAGCCACCACCCATGTTCGCGCCACCGTATTGCAGGTCGAGCCAGGTGCCGAAGTTTTGTAATTTAACAAAGGCATGGTTAAAACCTTCAACCGGGAAAGACCGGTACAGCACTTCCGTGAGCAGAAGAAGTCCGAGGGAAAACAGCACCTGAAATCGAAAAGAGCGCTGCAGAATCAGGTAGGCAATCAGGTAAGTAAAGGCAATCTGCGCCAGCACATTTTGAAAACGAAAAACGATCTTGCCCGGGCCTATACAGTACAAGGCCCAACCGAAAAGGAGCAGAATGGCGGATCGCTTCAGCACGTGTTTAAAAATCTGCTGCCCGGATTCGCCTCTTTCTGTGCGGATTTTCACCGCGAAGGGCAGGGATAGCCCGACAATGAACATAAAGAACGGCTGAATCAGGTCCCAAAATCTCAGCCCATTCCACGCATGATGATGAAACTGGCTGCCAATGGCGCTGATCACACTTCCCGACAAGGCGTCGTCTGTGATCTGGGAATAGAGCCCGGTGAATTCACCGATCAAAAGCAGCATGGTAAAACCACGAAAAACATCGATGGATAAAATACGTTGCGTCATGTTGGATTCCGTTTTTAAGGATTATTTATTTTCTATGGGGTTGAGTCAAAATATGATTTATTGATGTAATTCGACATTTATGTCGAAAGCTTAGCCTCAAACATGAGCGACATGAATATCGCGTTACATGTTTTGACTCAGCCCCAATTGTGGTGTGGAATATTCACTTTCTAATTCTGATGAGCCACACGGAGGTACCAAGTGCGAGCACAACTCCAATTAACATTGTCAGTCCATCACCAAGAAACAAGTTGAATCGCGCTGTCTGCGACAGGTGCTCTAGATTTTCCGGTCGGTAAAATCCACAGCCGAACATGAGTGCCATCCAGCTGAAATGCAGTGCCCAGGCATAGCCGATGTGTCCGGTTTTCAGGATGAAATTATTTTTGACAACGCCAATAATCAAAAGAGAAATCAGCACTGCGAACGACAAAATGCCCTGGGCCTGTCCCTGGAAAATCCACCGGTAAAAGATGTAATGCATTATCGAGAATATACCGGCTACGCCCATAGAAATAAACAATGGTTTTGCATGTTTGTATTTTTCCTGCAGAAACAGGAGAATGAGGCCGCCTAAAATCAGCTCTTCATTTAATGTGTAAAAAAAGATATGGCTAAAGTTCTGAATAGTGCCAATGGCAAAACCCAGTTGATGCTGCGTGCGAATGAAGTTCATTAAAAAATAGGCGACGACCGCAAAAACTATGAGCAGGAAAAAGGACAGTAAATACTGTGAAAGTTTTCGGGGGATGCCGAGTCGTTTTTTAATATCCGTCGGCCAGGCAAAAGTGGCACATAATATGATGAGCCCGGTCCCAATCATGGAAATCCACCAGCCGAAACCGGGCAGATAACTCAAGCCCAGGTAGCTTGTCACTATCATTGTGGTCCAAAAATTTGTAAGTCTTCTCGGCATAATTGGGACCTGAGTTTTTCTCACGCGGTCGCGGAGTTCGCTGAGAAAAGCTTTAACCGGTAATATTCATAAAGTACAGTTGGGGGCTGAGTCAAAACATGATTTAATGGCCGTAACTCGACATTTATATCGTAAGTTTAAGCTCAAAAATAAGCGACATGAATGTCGCATTACATGTTTTGACTCAGCCTCTTTCAAAATATAAGAATTTCTATCGTTTATCAATCTGCATCCAGGAGGAGGGATTCGGCAATGCACTGAAGCCATTTTTTCGATACAAGCCGTGGGCGTCTTTCGTGGCTAAGGCCCACAGCATGTTCCCCTGCAATTCGGGATGTTCCATGATTGCCTGCATGAGAAACTGGCCGATTCCCTGTCCCTGGTGCTGCTCGAGAATGAAAACATCGAGGAGATAGGCAAAGACCGAATAGTCTGTGACGACGCGTGCAAAACCGATCTGTGTATTTTTTAAATAAACGCCAAAGCACAGGGAGTTTTGTATCGACTTTTCCACGGTTTCCGCGGGACGGTTTTTGGCCCAGTAGGACTGGTTGCTCAAATAATCATGAATTGTGCCTAAATCCAGCCGGGAAGGATCGGTGGAAACAACAACATTATTTTGCATTTTTTGGTAGATCTGTGTGGATAAAGCAACTTTGTTCATTGAGAAAATTCCTTGTGTGCATGCGTTATGGTAAATTTATGCGATCCCGGGATTGGATTCACGCTCAGCTTTTTTTGCTTTTTTTCACTAGTGTTCTGTCAAGATTAAAATTGTGAGTCGTTCCTCAAGTCATTCCGGTTTCTGCGTTTTTCAGCAGAATACCGGAATCTCCTGAAACCTACCGAGAACTGAGAGATGCCGGTATTGCAAAAAAACGCAAACCGGCATGACGGCTTTGAATGTCGCATTCACAAATTCAAACTTGACAGACTACTAGCTCGATACGTTTGAGATAAGTGGCCGCGCAGAATGCACTTTAGTGAAATTATGAAAATTATTGACCACTAACTATTCCTCACCTACAATAAAAGTTTTCGCTTCCTCCAGTGATCCGAAAACACGAAAGTTTGGTATGCCGCTTTGTTGGGTCAAATACTCCCAATAGTACCCGATTTCACGATAATCGCTTTCATCAACGACCGCGATTTTCCAGCCAAATATCTCCGCGGGCATGTCGCTCTTATAAAATTCCACGATATCTTTGTGTATCTCCAAACTTGGTGGATAGCTAATTTTTGAGACGTTTATTATTATTTTTTCAAAATCCTGCATTTTAATTTCCTCATAGAAGAGCATCGTGAGTTCTTCGTGCTCTTTCTGATTCGTTATTTGTCCCGATGCATCAATGAACAAGTAATTTTTTTCTATTTTCGATTTAAGAACGATCTCCAAGGTGCATTCTCCTGATTTCGCTGTTTTTATTTCACTTTTCTTTTTGGCAATTCCCGGTTTGTGCCCCTCATTCAATCACCAAATCGGTCTCGCGTGTTGTGGAAAGTCCGGTGCTTTTGTCGGTGATGCTAATCTGCAATTGGTACAGACCTTTGGCCATGTTTTTAATATCCAAACCAATGGACTCCTGACTGAATTCCCTCTGCCCCTGCCTGCTATTACGGATCGTGATCGATTCCTTGCGGTTTTTTTGAAACAGGCCAATAAATCTGCTCGCGAGAGAAGCCTGTTTTTTAACCAGTGTCAAATTGTATTCAACAGCATAGTTGGTTTCATCGTTATCGTTGCGCTGTAAGTTGTAGATTTCAAAATAAACCTGCACCGGCGAATCGGTTTGAAAAGTGTGTGTCGCATTTGGAATAACATGCAAATCCCCATGAGCAGAATGCGAACTGCCCGGTCTTTGTTGAATGCGGTAGGCCAGAACGATATCGCTCATGGTAAAAACAGGTTGTGTATAGTCGGGCAGGGTTACGTTAAAAACTGCTCCACCAAGAAAATCGCCAGAATCCGGTTTCACATGGAAGGCAGCGAAGACGTTTTGTGCTGCCAGCTTGTGGCTGTATTGCAGCACCGCTATGGATTTGTCCCCGATATGCAGCGTATCCTCGAAGATGTTTCTTCGAACCAGTGTCGAATCAAGGACTTGCCAGGTGGAGTCAAACAATGCGAAACCGGTTTCGACAGTTAATGGTTTGTCATCTGTGGTGACGAAATTGAAAGGCATAATATTAACAGCAACGTAGATATCAAAACGGACTTCATTTCTGTCTCCACGAAATGTTGCGACGGAAAAAGGTGCTGTCAGTCCCTGCATCGTTTTGCGGAACGAGTACCGGTCGCTGCTAAATCCCTCGCTTACAGAGGTATCCAGCTTGTCGGCCAGTTCATTCTGGTATCCCAGGCGCTCTAGGGGTGAGCTCCCTGAGAGTCTATAATAGAGAGGATCCCAATGGGCAAGATCGTCGAGCATTCTTTTGTTTTCGATGATTGGCCCGAGTCGCCAGTTGTTGTCAGGAGCTGAAAAAAAGTGGAAAAACAGATTTGTTTTTCCGTCTGCGGCTTTGTAGCGCCAGGATTCATTGGTTGGCACATTTTCACCCAAAGTGAAAACCCGCTCACGCGGTTCACCGTGGCGAATATAGATCAAGCCTTTGTCGTTAAATTCCTCATTGAGAAAATAAGCAGCAGGGAAATGCAACTGATTCAATTTATCGGGATTGTTGTGCCAGGAACGCAGGCCATCGTATTCGTAAGATTCTTCTGCCACCAAAAAACGGCGGAAGTGCTCCGTCATGCGCTGATTTTCCGCCGCTGCCGGTGTCGGATTGCGTTTACGCCAGAATGCCTGGAAAAAGTGCCGGTATGCAGGTGCCCCGGATAGCTGCTCGAATTGTGCCAATTCTTCCGGTGTAAAAATATATTTGAATTCGCTGAAGAGCAATTTCGCATCGAGTGTCGTTTCAATTTGTGCGAAAGCCTGGTTGACTAAAATTTCCCCTTTTCGTGGTTCATTTTGCGCATAGTACACTTTCGCTTTTGCGAGCAACAACGGTTGCACCGGGATCTGCGTGCGCGTTTCGAGCAAACTGTCAAAGCATACCAAAGCGAGCGCATAATTTTTCTTTCGCCGCTCGAATTCACCAATAAAAAATGCCGCTTGTTCCCACTTGTGCTGTGCCAGCCAGACCAGAATCTCGTCCTGATCGCCATGGCGCAGAAAGGCGCGGTAATAGCGATACAAATCGACTTGAACGTCAGTGAGTCCCGGCTTTCGCTCGAGCTGTTCGTGAATAAGCTCGAGCGTGCGTTTGTCGTGTTTCTTTGTATATTCGGTCAAAGCCAATTGATAAAAACAATCTCGGAAATTCGGATTGTTTTCCGTGACGAATCGCAGGTTTCCCAACGATTTGTTCAGATCAAAATCCCGAAGTAGGGGCCCTTTGTATTTGCCCGTCTCACGATAAGCAATGCCCCGACAATAATTCGCGACTGGATTCGTCGGTTCTATTTCTAAAACTTTTTCAGCGTATTCTTTTGTCTTGCCCCAATCCTGTGTTTTGAAATAGAATTCACTCAGCCCGCCTAAGGCCCGTACATGGTGTTTATCAGAATCGATTATATTTTGAAAAATATCGCGAGCTTTTTCCAGTTGACCATTTGAAAGTAGCGCATATGCAGAGTCGATCTGAACCTGAAATTGGGTTTGACCTTCAGCAGAAGAAATGCTGAGGAAGGAAAGTATAAAAATGACTAGTTGGGCAGGTATATTTCTCTGCATGCTTACGGCCTGTTTAAAAATTTTTGTGCGGAAAATGCTGACGAGACTGTCGAAAAACATGCAAGTTCGGACCCTGAGCTTGTCGAAGGGCCCGAACTTGCGCGTGGAACCGGGCGTTTCGGCAAGCTCAAAGTCCGGTTAATCGCTTTTTCGACAGACTTGTCAGCGCTCGAAGTCACATCTTCGGTTCTGATAAAACGCAATTATTCACTCAATAAATGTAAAGCGCGATTCCAGCAATACGTTGCATGCGGAATCAAAATTCCTCGATTTAACAAGAAAATAATCGGTATTAAATGTTGAAACCACGAAAATACTGATGCCAGCTGCGGCTAATGGGTTGGCAATCGATGCAAGAATGCCGGTTAGTGAAAAGTCGAGTTTTTGTGCGATGGATATAAGATGCCAATTCCGTTCTGCTACTACTTCCGGTGGCACAGCATCCTGTTCGCACACGATGGATAACTCCTCCATTGTGCGTGTTATCGAAAAGTACGTTCCACAAGTTGCCCATGCCGGCATATTTTCCTCCGCGCCAAGCCGGCAAATACAGAACAGATTTGGATGAATTTTGAGTTGCATTTTCGAGACTTGTATTTAATTCTATTCGCCGCTATTGCTTCTCCACCAGCTCCAAATATTCACATAAGGTGTTTATATTTCCATTGAAAACAGCACTTTTAATGCGATCCGCGACGCGATACTCCCCATTCCAACGGACACCGGGGACATATTTTTTGAAACGGTCATTTTTTGTTACCCAGCGCCCAAGCGAGTCCTGTGCTGCAAGAATAGCTATAACCTCGGGGATGAGTTTTTGTGCCTGTTGCTCCCGGGAAACCTCTGGTTTTTGAATATTCGCATTATTTTTTAGCGCAGCAAACTGGTCATTCACCTGGTGCAGTCGCCCGGATAAATCGTTCTCGTAGCCATAACCGGTACGCCGTTCGATATGGAGCTCTTGTATGGAATTAACCCGGACTCTGCCGCGATCGTAATACAATGCCTCGCCCGTTCCGATGGCCACAAACCGTGCCCATTTGCCATTGGGCAAGCGGTTGTCCTCCAGCCAGCGAATCGCATCAGGGATGGGCTTCAGGTAGAGATTGTTGTTGGTGAATTCGTACAGATCCATTAATGTAAACAGGTTGTTCACCGTCACAGCCGGACAGACAGCGGGTGGTTCAAAATCGCGGGCCCATGCCGGTTGCAGAAATTCATTGTATTGCTGGGCCCAGCCCGACTGTGGTGGCGGCAATTGCGAAATCATCATAAATCGGCCGACTTTTTCCAGACTCTCGCGATATTCTTCCTTACTGTAGTAGCGAACGGCATCGATCATCGTACGAATACAATCATTGATGCCATGGTCGTTGAAGGTCGCATAATCGTGATAATTCCCCTGCACCGGATACTTGTGCGGCCATCCGCCATTTTCCAGCTGCGAATCCAGCATCATCTGCAGGGCTTTGTCGATGGCTGCAGTCAGCGAATCATCATCGATGTACTGACCAAGCGTCATGAGAAAACGGATGGCACTTTGAGTCTGGTCATCATCAAAACTGACGCGTCGTGTTTCCGGATGTTTGAAGTTGATGGTGTGTTCCCAACCACCCCATTCATTTTGCCCCCGGATCAGCGCATATGCCGCATCTTTTGCCGCCCGCAGATGCTCGCCATTGCTAGTCACGCGGTATGCACGTAAAAATGTCATTCCTACAGCTGGTGTACCCGGCGGCTGCACTTCAATGGTGTGTTCATCAGCCTGACTTTCACCCCAGCGTTCCTGCAAATCCGTTGTGATGTGATAAACATAACCGCCATATGTGTTGATCGAATGAAAATATGTGATACCCTGGTTGATGGCTTGAATGATGGATTCGGGAGAAATGGGATCTTTGGGTTGCGCAACGATGGGATGGGTATAAATATTAAAGAAAAAAATAAGGCAAGCAGAAAGGAGTGTGTGATTTTGCATTATCATGAACCCAATTATGATAAGAGATTTCCACCTTAATCCCGCTGGTGATAACTTGATTAAAAAAATAAAGCTTATATCAGATAACTACAAAATTAAATTAAAACGGCATCAAATAAAATTTTTGAAATCCGCCAAATTTCCAAATATAACCCCAACCGGGTTCACTTATGCCACCTGCAAAAAAGTCTATTCGATCGCGTAATAAACCAGAATGCACTTTAAGTGAGACAATTTCATTAATCCAATACATTCCGTCATCTTCGGTTTCAATTCTGGAAGCCCAGCGAACATTTTGATCAACAACATAAGCAAGAACTGGTGCTTTAGTCTTTTCTCCTTTGTATGAAATCAAATATCCTGCTTTATAACAAACACTATCACATGGAGTTAAATGTATTAACTCCCCGGTATAGTTCGTAGTATAAAAAGGCCCACCAACGAATAAGCCCCCTTCTACTACAGAAACCCCAAATGTAGTCGGAATAAGAAGCAGTAATGCAATGCCAAAATCTTTTAGATAGGAATCAGGTTTTCCTACTCTTTTACTCAGGTACATTTCAAATAATATATACAAAAGCAGCAAGGAACCAAATGGCACTAATGGATGAATGATAGCTGTTGGAGTGCAAATGATTAATAGAATCAGGGAAACGCCTATTGCTGGAAATTTCATTTTACTCCTTGTTCAAAAACTGCAAAACGTCTTTCAGTTGTTTTAAGATGAATATTGTAATGTTTGTAAATCATTTTTTCAGTCATACATAAAGTAGCAAGGTTGAACGCTGAACCTGAAGCACAAAGTAAAAGCATCGGCGTTTTTTATTTCGTCGCTTTCCACGCGATTGTTCGGTTCATCTATCGTTTCCAGGAAGGCCTTGTCCTTCGCTGCCTTATTTACTAAAGCCGGCTCCAGAACGCTTCCATATCTATGATTTGACCGGTTTCGTGCGCCTTATCAATTCCAAAACAGGTTATGGCTGACTCAAGTCCTTCTTCCAGTCCCGCGGCGGGCAAAGTGCCCTGCACCATGCAATCCCTGAGCTCTTTGGCCAGCACATCATCGCCACCGCCATGATCGCCGGATGAACCGGTATCATGGTTGATGAGTTCGGTATCAAACCCGATTCGTTTGGATTCTATCACGCCTGTTAATACATCCGCCCGAATCGCGCCTTCGGTTCCGAGGAGGTACATCCGTCTCTCCGGAATACCGGCGTTACAATTCGTATGAAAGGTGGCACGTACGTTGTTTTCGTATTCGATGATGGCGACCTGGTTGTCGACAATGTCTTTGGGCTGTCTGGTAAACGGGTCGGTGCCGGGACGATTCTTGTTTGGCCCCATCCCTTTGTAAGCTCTGCAGCCATTCACATCGGTACCAAGGCGATCCATGTGATAAGCATTCGAGGGAATGAAGAAGTCAAGTCCGCCAAATGACGCAACCCGCGAGGCGCGGCAGCCGATCATCCAATTGACCAGGTCGATGTCATGACTGCATTTCTCCAGCAGATGCGTTCCGGCATATTTCGTTTCACTACGCCAGTCATCGTGAATCCAGCCACCGTGATTGAAGTTCAATGTTTCATTGAACTCCATACTGATAATATCACCGATGGTTCCCTCAGTGATGAGCTGTTTAATCTTCCGGTAGTGAGGGGAGAACCGCAGCGTGAAGCCAATGACGAACTGCCTGCCGCTTGCCTTCCACGCGTCGCGCATGGTGAGACAGTCTTCGACCGTTGTGGCCAATGGTTTCTCGCAGAAGACATGCTTGCCGGCATTAAATGCAGCCACCACGTGTTCGCAATGGGACGCGTTCCACGAACCAACGAATACCCAGTCAATTTCGGGATCCGCTACCAAAGCATCTGCTGATTCGTAATCCCGTAGTGCTCGTTCAGTATGAGCGTAGTACGCCTTGTGCGAGAAAAATTTTCTGGTTGTTTCGACAGCTTTGGGGTTGATGTCATTGACACCAATTACCCGCAGTCTTTGCTCCTGACGGCACGTTCGCCGCGTTACCTGATTGATCCGTTCGCCGCAGCCGATGATGCCTACACCCACAGTGCCGTTCGTGCTTTCCCATCCTTTTTTTCGGGCCACGGTTTCTATCCTTTCTATCGATTGAAGGTGAAAATAACAGGCGCTGAGAGTAGTGCACAAATTCTGAACTTCAAAATTGGCTGAGGTGTCCGGTTAAATTTAATGCTCTTCCACTAAACCGAACATAGGACTTCATTTTCAAATTTATATCAGTAGCATTTTGGATAAATACTTAAACAAACAAAAATCGTCAACTACTTCGACCAGAAGCGATATATATCCAAAATAGCCACAGGGAACGACAGGATTGTTGGCAAGGTTGCCAATATCTTCCCTCCATGGCTGCGCACGCCCGAGTTTAACAAAAAATTCCTTGTGATTTAGACTGTACCCTATACCCGTTGCACCATACTTTTAATCTTCGCTGGAATCATAGAATCCGTAGCGAAAATTTAAATGGAATTCGTTGTGGTCACTTTTTAAATACACTCCTGATTCCATTTCGGTAAAAGCCACTATAACTCTCCCGTGTACGTGGATGACCAGCCCAAAAGTACTTTCAATTTTTGACCCGGATTAAATTTATAGAGCTATTTTCTTGATCCATTGTTGACGGGTGAGGTCATGCTTATGCCGCTACACCGTTAAGTCTTTTTCGGCATTTCTATCCACAGCGTCCTGTAATATCTGTTTAAACATCTCTGCTGTTGCGGCGACAACGATCGAAGCAAAAGTAATGAGAACTCTCAGAAAAAGCCCCGCCGGCCGGTCATCTTTGTCGCCAAACATTGGGTATATGAAGATTAGACTGACGACAACAAAACCAATAATGATTAGTGCGCAATATTTAATGGTTTGCAAAGCTTTCAAGGTTGTCTGCGAAAATGTCTCGTTTTGTCTGATGTAACCCAACACTTTGAACGCCTGATAAAGCCCAACGAAAAATGGAATGGAGGCCACATAGGCATAGGCCAGAAAGGGATCGTTAAAATAGACCTGAAACAGTGTGGCGTTCGCGTTCCGGCCCTCAATGTGAGGCTCCCAAAGCAAAAAGGCGAGGGCGGCTATCCCCATAAGTACAAGGACTGCCTGAAGTAAAAGTGTTGAGCTGCCTTTCATGGTTTACTTCCTTTTCAGTTACGCGACGCCATGCAATTGAATGGCGTCGCGTAACGGTTATTACTTGGTGACTTTCTCATTGAATCCGTGTGGATGCTTTGACGAAAACTTATGACCGGCGGATAATATGCGTTAAGGTACTTTATTCACTGCCTGTAACTAAAGCCTGAAGTCTATCAAGATTTTGTTCATTTGCCGGTTTTACAATATGAGCAATACTCCTTGCAACTTTTTCGCTATCAAAATCCTGATGCCAATTGATAACTGCACCGCCCTCCACATCTTCAATCGTGACGGTCAGTGTGAAAAAAGGCTCACAGGTATGGCGAATTACGATTCTGTTTGGTTTGGATATTTCTTGAAATAGACTCTCATTTTTATAATTGACTCCATCAGGTCCATGCATTATAAAAGACCAAATGCCCTCTTTTTTGAATTCAAAAATATGAAAAGTATTCGTAAATCCCTCGGGGCCCCACCACTTTGCCAGAAGAGCAGGATCTTCAAATGCGTTAAATATTTTTTTCACAGAAGCATGAATTTTTCGCTTATTCTCAAATATTTTATCTGTCATTTTCGATTCCTTTCTAAGGATTGAAACTTAGGTGCCCAAGGGAGACTCTTACCTTCTCGCACTCAAAAACGGATGTCCCCTGGAGCACATTAAATAACCGGATTGACCGGCCAATTAACGACTACAATGTACTACTTGAAAATAACCTCTGCTTCTGGGTCTTCTACATAGAGTACACGCTTTCCTTCGGACCACTTACCTTCCTTCAGAAAATGAGTGATTACTGTCATTTCACTCTCAGAAGTGATATCCGAAATCGATTTCACTTCACTTATAGAATTATTACCACTCACATATTCATGGCTGATCATCTTACCGTCCTCAAAATCTACAGTTCCATTGGTATAAAAGCCTGCCGTTGTAAAATAATAAAATACCAGGCATTCTTTCAGGGAATCCCAAATAATCATCGTTTCTCCACCATAATCGCCATCGTTGACCGAATGAAGGATACGTATCCCCTTCCCATTTAGCACTCTTTCCCACTTAGCGATATCATATAGTGGAGATTTATCTGAAGACTCAGCGACTTTCGCTTTCCAGGATTTATTAATAAAGGGATGAAATGGCTGCAGATGAGCAGACAAACTATCCTGACATAAAACAGGGATTTGAAAAAGGATGAGGATGAAAAAACTGACAAGCAACTGACAAAAAAATTTCATTTTAGCCTCTTTTAATACATTTATATTCGCGTTCGGCGGTCTATTATATTCATCATCGACTCGTAGAGGAACGCTATAGCATGTTTTAACGATTCTGAATGCAAGATTTATAATTTTCTTGATAATTGAAATAAAAATTTATCCTTAGCTGTAAAAAATAGAATCAATTTTAAATGCCATCTCCTTGCAAATTATTTCAACCCTTCTCCCACACCAAAACCATCTCACATGGTCGGCAATCAAACTGAATGCGAAATCGTCGTTTTTGTTCATCTTCGAGAAACCAGGGTTCTGTGCTCTGGTGTTTGGGATGTTTGGTATCACACAAGCCAAGCTGGTGCTTGATACAATACCGCGTTCTCATCACGGCCTCGCCATGCAAATCCTTGCCCGACTCCGCGGCCGGATCAATTTGTTCGACACCATGGTGCATATAAAAATCACGTGCATGGGAATTGAGTACGTTCCCACGAAAATCCAGTTTTGATATGGGATAGGTGGGATTATCGGCTCCTGCCCTGGGAAAAGCTCGTTTCGGACGCGCACCCTCTCGCCTCGCGAGAAGTTCATTTAACAAAGTTCGCCGCCATTCATTCAGCATAGAAACCGGAATAAACCACATCGATTCCCATAAAATATCGACTTTATCAATGCGAAAGGGCGTATCGCCGCTGCGTGAAAGTGCCTCAACCAACTTTGTTTGCACGGCACCTGCATTACGCGCCGGAATTTTCTCCAACGTATAATCAAGTTGAGCACATATTTCTTCTTCGTCGCAAGCCGTCAGGCGAATCCCCTCGGCGGTATCACTGACCGTGATGGTGACACCAATTGTGCGTCGCGTACGATTATTCGCCAGCGCTTTTAGAAAGACATGATCATAATTTCGATAAATCACGGTGCCCGCCTGAATTTCTTTCATCTCCGCGGGGAAAATTCGCTGGCCATCAGCCTGGTTTATCGACGTCCCCTGCAATTCACCATGGCTTGTGAAATAGCAAATACCATCACCGCTGTGCAATTCCGTTTTAATGTCATGTATGAAATGATCGCGTTCGACTTTGATTACGGTACCCAGTTCCTCGCCAACCATTTTCGGAGTATCGGGGAAACCCGGTGATTGACCTTTCCCGTCGATAAAATAAGTGGTATAACCACGATTGAACGTTTTGTCAAGATCAGGCTCAAAGTCAAATTCCACCTGACCGCTTGACGCTGCATTCAATTGTTTTGCTGCGAGCACCAGATCGAGTTCCTGGCGGTAATAACCAACAACATTGGCCACATAAGTCTGGTCTTTGAGTCGGCCTTCAATTTTGAAGGAGCTGATCCCTGCATCGATAAGGTCTGCAAGATGCGTGGATAAATTTAAATCGCGCAACGATAGCCAATGATTGAAAGGCTGTACTTGTTCACCAGCTTGATTAACAATTCGGTAGCGTTTGCGGCACGGTTGGGCACATTCTCCGCGATTGCCACTACGGCCGCCAATGGCATAACTCATGTAGCATTGGCCACTATAACAGACGCAGAGGGCTCCATGGACAAAGCATTCCAATTCAACATTTGTTTGCAAACGAATTTCACGAATTTGTTCAATGGACAGTTCACGGGCCAAGATGACACGTTGGAAGCCTGATTGCTCGAGAAAACGAACCTTTTCCGGAGAATTGTTGTGCATTTGTGTGCTGGCATTTAGCGGAATCGGCGGCAGATCGCATTCGAGCAATCCCATGTCCTGTATGATCAGTGCATCGACACCCATTTCATACAGCTGCCGGACGAGGGATACCGCTTCCGGAAGTTCATGATCGAAAAGAATCGTATTTAACACGACATAAACTTTGGCCCAATAAATGTGGGCGTGGCGGACAAGTTCGGCTATATCATGCAAGCTATTACCGGCTTTACTTCTGGCGCCAAATTTCGGCGCACCGATGTACACAGCATCAGCGCCACAATTGATTGCGGTTATGCCGCATTGGAGATCGCGTGCGGGAGAGAGCAGTTCAATTTGATTCACGAATGAAGATTTCCTTTTCCAAAATTAACATCTTTAGTCTCCGCCAGGGTGCGCAGATTGTTGTGAACATTTTATCTATAGCACACGAACCAATTGCGTTATTTAAGGGAAAATGACCCATTTTGCGCAGTAATTTACAAGAGCTTAGGATACGAAGAATTCACCATTAACCAGAATGCATTCTCTAATGCGTATGATTAGCATGTCCGCTATTGCTCATCGAGCAGTCATCGCCAAACTCGAACTCGACCGTCGAGTGCGCCAGTGACAGACTTGCGGTCATTTTGCAGACATCGTTTTTAATGCGAATGAGATCGGCCTTCGATGCTTCGGGATCAACGAGCAAATGGGTTGTCAATACATTGTTTTCACCATCGAGGGACCAGATATGAGTATGATGTACAGACTGCACCTGGGGAATTTCGCGCAATGCATTTTCTATTTCTGGCAAGTCAAGGGTTTCAGGAACGGCCTGCAGAAACAGGGCTAAGGTTTTTCGCAGGTTACGAACCACGTTGAAAAGCACATAGATGTTGATCAGAATGGATAAAATGGGATCAAGAATGGGTAAATTTGTTATTAGCAAGCTTATACTCACAATCAGCACAGCGATCCAGCCAAGCACATCTTCCAGCAAATGCCAGGAGACAACCTGTGCATTAAGCGACTGCCCTTTACGCACACGCAACACGGCAGCACCATTTACCGCAATGCCGACAATAGCGAGAAAAATCATGCCACCTGCATGGGAATGCTGCGGATTGAGTAGACGAGGAATGGCTTCGGACAAAATAAACAAGGAGCCGGCAATCAAAATGATGGTATTCAGCAGAGCGGCCAGCAAAGAGAACCGCCGGTAGCCATAGGAATACTTCTCATCGCTTGCTTTGAGGGAATGCTTCTCCAGATACCAGGCCATGCCGAGGGAGAAACTGTCACCGAGATCGTGCAGTGCGTCCGAAATGATCGCCAGACTGTTCGTGTAAAAACCGCCGACAATCTCAAACAATGTGAAACCGAGATTGAGAAAAAATGCCACGCGAATGTTATCGCTATGGCTATGTGTGTGGTCGTGGTTATGTGCCATAAATTTGGATCGAAAGAATATTGTTCACTGTGGTAATTGAGCTTTTCAGAATTGAAAAACAATTCCCGATCATTAAAAAATTCCTATCCCAAAAACAAGGTAAAGTTTTCTGTTCCCATGGTGCATAGGGGGAAGCGCCAGCTGAAAATTGGGTTTCTATTCGCTCCGTTTTTTGCCATAAAAAGAGACCGTGCGCTTACCTTTTTTTCAAATTATTGTCACTAAGATAAATAATCAGCGAAATCACCAAACCCGGGAAAACCGCATCAATCCCTAGTGGTATTTCTTCCTGGATTAAACTCAAAATAATCCATAAGGCAGAGATGCCACCGGCAAAAACAATGTTAACAAATGCGGCGCCTTGGCTCATTTTCCACCGTGCGTTAAAGCTTGTCAGAAGCGGCAGCAACAAAGCTGGTGTGGCGATACTGCCAAGCTGGTACCATATTGAGATGATTGAAGAACTGGCAATCGCGATAACCACTGAAATACTGAAGGTGACCAACAAACCGATGCGCGTATAGAAATTGAGTGAAGTATCATCGCCACCACGTAAACGCCAGAGAAAATCGCGGCCAATGGTGAGCGCTGAGACAAAACCGAAGGAATCCAGTGTCGACATAATAGTCGCCAGCAGTGCTACGAAAAATACACCTTGCAAAATGTTTGGTAATAAAAATACGGCAAGCCGTGGAAAACTCTGAACCGGATCAGCGAGTTCCGGAAGCAGGACACGGGCGTAAAGTCCAGCGGTGGTGGTGAGAAAATCAAAAAATAACCAGAATAGTACAGAAACAAATATACCCCACCGGGCTACGTTCTCAGATTTTGCCGCAAAACAACGCTGATAAAAATTGGCATCCACCAGTGTCGCCATGGCGATGACATACCACACAAGAATATATTGCAGCGAATTGCCGCCATGCCAGGTGAGGTGCTGCGCAGGTAGATGTTCCTTCAAAAAGTTGAAACCACCATAGTGCGTCCAGGCCGTGACGACCAAAATGATAAATCCAAGAAACATCAGCACAAACTGCAGTATATCCGTGCGAATGACCGCCTGCAATCCGCCACGAAATATATAAAGAAGGGAAAAGCCTGCCGAAAAGAGAATGCCTGCCCAGATTGGAACCGGTAAAAAGAGATGCAGCAAAATACCCAGCATTAATAGATAGGGTGCAGGTGAGGCAAGCAGGAAGATGAAGACAGCACCAGCCATTCTTACTTTTGCGCCATAGACTTTTTCCAGTTGGTCAGGAATAGTGTAATGCTTCGAACGTCGGGCAACACCGGCGAGGAAGATGGCGAAGATAATGGCACATAAGTAATAGGGAACACCAAATACCAACCAATTGGAAATCCCGAATCGGTAGCTGAATTCACCAACACCAAGAATGCCACCGTACCAGGTCGAGACCAAGGAGGCAACAAATGCAGGCAGTGTCACGCGGCGTCCGGCAACAAGAAAATTTTCTGTGGAATCAGACGCGTTTTTACGGCCGAATCCCAGCCAAAAAGTGAACAGAAAATAGGCGAGAATAATGTATTGATCAACTGGAGCGAGTTTAATCATAGTTTATTTTTTTAGCTGACCGTGAAATACGTTAAACGCACTAATAAATTTTCGTGTAGTTTGCGTTTTTCGCGGTCAAAATGCATGACAGACAAACACAAACAAATTACCGGATTTCACAGTTATTTTTACCGGATTAGCAACGATCTCATTGCTTTGACCATCGCGGACGGCCCATTCGAGGGATTCATTTATTAACGGATATTTCAAACCCTTCGTCGTGATGCCTTCCACTCTGCGGAGGGCGTGCAAGCTCACTTGCTGTCCGATATGTCCTGCAAATTTATATGCCTGGGACACAAAAAAACCCCGCCCTGAATCATCAACAAAATCAAGTTCGATACGGTGGCAAAATTTTTCCATAAAGTGTAAGTTTGCCAATTGGTGATCGAAACGTGCGCCGGAGATGCCGAGGATCGTAGCTGATGTTACACCTTCGTCGATCGCGTATTGCAACGTTTTTTCAAAATCCGTTGCGTACTGACTCGGCTTATGGATAAAATCACATTGCGAAAATGCGGCCCGTGTTTCATCGGTTATCGAATCAAAATCGCCAACGATGGAATGGGGGCGAATGCCATGTTGCAAAGCCCGGTTAGCACCGCCGTCTGCGCAGATAATGCGCTCGCACTGCGGAAGCAAAGGTTCAATATATTTCGAGTCCGGCAAGTCGCCATTGATAATGATGAGGGCTTTCATTTCATCCCGTTGGAATTTTTACAATTGTAGCCCAGGCCCTTGTGGCCGGCAGTTTCACCTGCAATGGGTGAGGTTACGATTATTGTTATTACTCTAATATTCATATTGCAAACTGACAAACACATTCCGGGTTGCGGCAGGCCAGAACTGATCGCCTTCGCCGTATGACAGGTATTTTTTGTTCAAAAGGTTATTTACTTTCGCTTGCAAAACAAGACCGTTCAAACCGATCTGTTTTAGTTGAAAGCGCGCATGCAGGTTCAACACGTGGTAAGGCTCGACTGATAATTCTTCGCTTTGGGAATTATCCGTGTACTGCCGTCCAACGTATTTTGCCATCAAGGAGATATAAGCTTGCATCCATGCGTACGTAAGGCGAATGGTGCCCAGTGTGTTGGGAAAACCAGCAATCTGATTGCCACTAAAATTACGCTCAACAAGATTATAATTCTCATCGTATTCATAAACCGTGTATTTATCCAGTTTATTCTGGCTGAGAAGCACGTTTCCAGCGATTGAAAGCCGAGGCAGCATCTGTACTTCCGCACTGAGCTCGATTCCTTTGTGCGTCGTGTGTTCAGCATTTCCTGTCACTGGCTGACCGAAACGGTCAACCTGTCCGCTTTTTATAATTTCATCCTGGAAATCCATATAATACATATTCGCAAAAGCACGTATAGCCTGATTGCGAAAACCTGTGCCAAGCTCAAAATTGGTCAGTTTTTCGGGATGCACTAACGGATCGTCAAAATCATAGCTGCCGTTAGGGTTTTGTGCAAACTGTGGTTTAACCGGCCCCCACTCCTCAGGATAACTGGCTTCTGCAGCATCGTAATAATTTTTCAAACGTGGTTCGCGTGAAGTCCGCGATATGTTCGTATAAAAATTTGTACTCGTAGTGGCATTGTAGTTCAAACCAAAGCGTGGATTGATAAAGTTGTGAGGTACGCTGAACTCATTTCCCAAAAATTTTTCGTTGTATAACCGGTATTTTTTGTGGGTGAATTGCAAGTCACCGACCGCAATCAGCTTGTCGCTTAGCCTGTAGGTTTCATGCAAATAGAATGAGGCGATGTTTTTTGCTCCGTTATACTCGTAATACCGGCGTGCGCCACTGCCGACAACCTCATCGGGTAGACTGCTGCTATTTTGCAGTCGTCCCCAGTGCAGCGAACGGTGTACTCGAAATTCCCCACCCGCAACCAGTTCACCCGATTTATGTTTTAGGGTGAAATTGGGCAACCAACCGATTTGATTGTTATCAACATAAGCACGAATCAAGACATCAGCCGGAATTGTATCAATACCATCATAACCATAATCTGAAGTCAGACGAAAATACTCGGGTGTGCCCCAACTGCCGTCGTAATCGAAATACCCGTTGCCCCGCACGTAAAACAGGCTGTTATTCAAAGTCACAGTCGGCGTTAACCGCCATTCGTGGATGGCTTCAAAATGTGGCTGGCTGAATTTTTCCTGTTCTTCGGGTCGAAACCAGTTACTGCGACGCAGTTCATTGTCCTCGTTATATGCTTTTGGAATGCCGTAATATCCAAATCCATCTTTAACGGGACCACCAAACGCGTGCAGACGCAGACTGCTGTTCTTTGTATAATAGGCACCCCCGAGAAAATAGCTCCAGAATTCAACCCAGGTGCCGTTTCTGTAGCCGTCACTCGTCGTTTTTGAAGCGCGTGTGAAAAAGACGAACTTATCCTGCAGCAGACCTGAATTATAGGACAGTGAGTATTTTTTCGTATTGAAATCACCTGTGCCGGCAAAAGCTTTTAATTCACGTTCTGTAGAAAAATAATTTGTTATGATATTAATGGAACCACCGATGGCTGCGGGGCCATAAAAGGCTGAACCGGCACCACGCTGCACTTGAATGCTCTGCACATTGGAAGTAAAATCGGGAAAATCGACCCAGTAAACATCGTGATCTTCAGGATCGTTCTGTGGGATACCATTGATGAGCACGGACACCCGGCGCTGATCAAAGCCACGAATACTGAGATAATTATATCCCAGATTGTTCCCGGCGTCAGAGTAAAAAGTTGTCGATGGCAACTCGGAAATAATTTCGGGGATTTCTTCAATGCTATACCGCGCTTCCAGTTCGCTTTTCGTCATGGCGCTGAACGTGACTGGTGAAATGCGATCTCTGGCCTGTGTCGCCACAACAGTGACCACTGGACCCGTGAGTACTTCTCTGCTCAATGAAATTTGCAAACGGGCATCCTGCAACGGTACATGGACGGTTATGTTTTTGGTGCTGTAGCCAATATAGGTCACCTGCAAATCATACGAACCGGCAGGCAGTTTTATCAGGGAAAAATTTCCATTCTCATCCGTGCTCGCACCTAATGAGGTGTTCACTACAGAAATATTGGCACCAATGAGCGGTTCGTGATCCTCGCTGCTCTCAACTTTACCGTTGATAGCATAATTATTCTGTGCGTGAAGTGATATACCAGCGAGAAAAATCATAATAAAAAGACAGCCCCGCAAAATATGTAATTTCATTTCTTCATCCTTTTTGAGTCGTGTCAACGCTGACAGGGTTCGAAACCCTTCAGATTTTTTTTCATTTTATCAAACGATTTTGACACCGAAATGATTTAAAACGAAAAAAGCCGTTTCCCAGCGAGGGGAAAACGGCTTTCGAATCCGAAATGAAAGTGTACGAACTTTCCCTGCACGAAAGCGGGAAAAATCAACCGTTTCCTACGCCGGTATCATCCGGTTCAGGTTCGAAGGGTGTGTTCTCAGTCCCGTTTTTTTTAGGGGGACACCCCTACGGATTGGTGTAAAAATAATGGATCGTGGGAGGAAATGCAAGGGAATTTCACTGGTAGTTGGTGCTAAGAATTTCAAAATTCTGTTTATTTTGTCATCCTATTATATTTTTCTGCTTTTAGCAATTTGGCAACTAAACTTGCCAAATTTTGCAAAATACGGCAACATAAGTTGCCAAATTCAAGATTTAGCGATTTCCAAAAGTAAAGATCAGATGTCGTTCAAAAACCAGCCTGCAAACACTTCTCGGATAAGTTATCCAAGGACTGTGAATACTTTCCGTAAATTTGATCTATATTTTGTTTTGTTCCTTCATGGCAAGTCAGACAAGCACCAACTGAAAGAATTTTTTGCTGTTCCACGATGGTAAACGGGCGAATATCACTGCGCGTTGCTTCACTGCTTGGACTTGGCTGCAAAAAAGCAATCCACGCATCAGCAGGTAGGCCATCTTCAGGATGATTCGCATAGGTTGGCGTGAATACCCATTTTCCATAGCCTGCATATGTCGTGAAAAATTCGAGTTTACCCTCACCGTAACCAAGGGCACGTGGATTGTTGTGACAGGACTCGCATGTGCGGGCTTTGATGCCAATAGTGTGGGCCCTGATTGGGGCGTACATGCGGCGAAATATTTTCTCATCACCACCGGAGTTTCCAAGATTTTTTTCCTGCGATGAAATCGTCAAGATCATACCCGGAATAAAAGTCTCGATTACCTCCTTTTGAACGCCTAAAGTCGGAGGAACAGGTAATTGCCCATCGGCATATTCAATCCATGCGCCGGGCACATCCTTTTGCTGCAGATGATCAAAACTGGTGTTTTGCGGCTCGTACTCGGTGTGGCAGGCAATACACGTCGGAGCCCACTGAGTGTGGCAGGTTTGGCAAGAAAGACGGTTGTGACCAGGAATAGTCGTCCCGCATTGAGCAGATGGTGGACGCAAATCCCTAAGTGCACCACTGTTTTTCAAAATGAGCTTCGCAGTTCCGGTTGAATCGATAAACGAATTCAATAATGGCGAACCACTTTTCTTTAATCGCAGCATCGTTTTCACCAGCGATTGCCAACGCCGTTTTCCAAGCACCTGCAAATCATGTTGTCGTAAACTATCGATCGAAATCGTTCTGGGTTTTCCGGTAAAGTGGCAATCATCACACACGATCTCAATTTGCTCTTCCTGATGATTGTACCGGGTGCCATCGCCCATTGTCTCACGCCAGGTGTGACAATCGATGCAGCTCATGCCACGCTGGTAATGAATGTCCTGGGCTTGCCGGGAAAATACACGGCCATCCTGAAATATGCGAAAGGTGGAATCCGGTTGCACATCTTCTACTGCTAAAAGTGTTTCATGCCAGCCTTCATAACTAGTCGATATTCGTGCTGAGCGACTATGGCAGCCAAAACAGTTCTCATCTCTGATTTGGACATTCAATTGTGGGTGTTGCGTGGGTAATTCACCGGTCTCTTTATAATTTTGAAATTGGCTTTTTGCTTCATCGCTGTACTGCAAATGGCATGCTGTACACCCACCGCCACGCGAGCGTTCAGAGATGGGCGAAGGTTGCGTTTTCGGCAATGTCAGGTGACAGGATGCACAGAGCTGCCGTAAATGTTTATCCGCTGGTGAATTTCCCAGTTGCGAGAGATGCCCGGGACCATCTGGTGAATCACTCTCACCGAATACGAATCGATTTACTGACACGATGCCACGACCGGTACTCATCAGTGTGTTGGGCACCCATTTCGCGTAATCCGGATGGCAAATACGATTCCCACAGGACTCTTCTGCCTCAGCTATATTTCCGGGAACGAGCAGCATGTTTGCATGGGCATCGTTTTTATCCCGCTCTGTGGGTTGTCCCAGGTGGCAGCCACTGCAGCCGATAAGCACAGGAAGATGACCAGTAACAAAACCCTGCATTTCGGCATGGCACAAGAGACAACTTTCCGGTTGACCATTTACCATGGGCATTTCCCTGGGCTGTTCACAGGAAAAAATGAGAAAAATAATGAGTAGGTTGCTGAATTGATTTTTTTGCATCGGTTGCATTTGATATATGTGGAATATGATTAGAATATTGAAATGTAGAAAAAAACTTTTGAATGAAAAGGAGAAAGGAAATGCAAGGCATTAATAATCCCGAAGGAATTGGGGATTGTGACTGGACTTATGTAAACGAATTGCCAAATTAAATTGTGAGTTTTCGAAAGAGTCATTCCGGTTTTTGTGCTTCTCAGCAGAAGACCGGAATCCCACAATAATTGCATCACAGCTTGATGTGCCTTGCAATCCTAAATTACAGGATGATACCGGGAGATGCCGGTATTGCAAAAAACGCAAACCGGCATGACTAATTTGATCGCCAGAGTCGCAATTTAAATTTTAACATACCCTTGTTCAATTAAAAATAGTATAAATACTTCAACTTGAAAACAGCGGCGCGCGCTGCTACATTGAGGGATCGAGGATCGTGCATGCCAAAATGCTCTTCCCGGTCCTGCACTTCATTCAAAGCGAAATAGATCCAGCTTTTGGGACGGAAATTATAGGCAAAATAAAATCCCCCAATCAATTGTTCGAGCTGGCTGGAGTCAGTATAATAAACGCCATCGAGATAAACACGAATATTGAGATCATTTACCGGCGTCAAGGAAAAATAAGGACGCGCATTGTAAACTGTATTCACTACGCCGCCATCAGGTTCACCTTCGATGTATGTATTCATTTGACTGCCGATGCGAAGTGTGCTCAAGATATTCCAGGAAAGCTCAGCACCGCTCCATGAATAGTAGGCCAAATAATCACGACTGAAATTGTAGGAGCGGGAATAACCACCCCACAAATTACCATTCCATCGTGGTGACCAACTAAACCAGCTACTGAAGTTTGCTGAATAACTTTTGTAGGTTCGATCGTTATCCCGTGACTTGCCGGTATCCAAGTTAATTTCAAATCCCCAAAATTTGCGAAAGTTAAAATTAATCCCCAGGACGCCACCGCGATCTGTGTATTCATCCGCTTTTTCGTAGTTGCTATAGGGTCCAAAATATATCAAAATCGCGCGTATTGCACTTTTTTCGAAGGGCCAACGCGGCCCTGTGAGCCAGACCGTTTCCCATGTACCCTTCCACGGAACAAAGCCTATTTGGTCGATATCAAATTCATTGCCCACATATCGGCTGCGAAACATATTAATCCAGCGTTCGCCAAATTGTGTTAGTCCCACCGAACCAGCATAATCACCTTCAGAATTTTTGATTGAACGTGCCAGTTGCCAGGCTAATTGCCAATTATCGTCACGAAATGCACCATCGGCATCGAGTACGCCATAGGTGTTGCCTTCTTCAAATTTGCCCACATACAATAAACCGGCAGTGGAATTTCCAAAAAGTTGTTTTTTAATTCTTCCGGAAGCAAAAGTGGCCTGTTTTTCGAGGTATCTTTCTCCATCTTGCGTGTATGCTTTCTCGCCGGTTGCAGCGATGAATCCACCGTACTCCCAACTATTCAAACGACCGAAGGCTCGCGTGCCCAATTGCAATGGAATTTCGCCCCCATCCGGTAATTTTTTACCAATTCTGCGGGGATAAAAAAGCTCCATCGGCCGGTAGAAACCGCTATTCCTTTGCCTGCCGGAAGGTGTAAAAACTTCCTGTCCTTCAATAAAAAACGGTCGTCTTTCGGAAAAATAAGATTCATAACGACTGATATTGAAATCGAACGGATCAGCTTCAATTTGGGCGAAATCCGGGTTGCTTGTTAATTGAAAGGTGAGTGCGGAAGAAGGATTGTAAAAGATATCCAGGCCAGCAGTAGGGTCCATATTATAATTATCGTTCCCCGTATAATTCGTTTTCAAAAGACCCACAGGATAGATTTCCAAATTCAGGCCGGCCACCTGCGGTTTGAACCCATCAAAAATGAGTTTGCCAAATTTTGAAATTCGTTGTCCTTCGTTCTCTTCGTAATGGCACCAATAGGTATCTTCATTGTTTGCCATAACCCAGCGATCAAAATCGAGCCCCCATTCACTCAGATTTTTATCGTATTGAATCGATTTGTAGGGAATTTCCATCTCGACTATATAGCCCCAATCATATCGCTTGGATACACCGAACCAAATGCCATCCCAGTTGTAATCCCGGTTCCGGGCATCGTCCAAAAGCCGGGCATCGATTCGCGTGCCACCTGCGGAAAGACCAATTTTGTAGGCGGTTTTCTTATCATTAAATGTGTCCAGCATCATGGTCACACCATCACCGTTTGTGTTGTCCAGGGTTCCTGTGTGGTAGGTGGCGTTTTGCGCGCTGTCATAACAGATAAACATGCAAAAGAGAGAAGTTTCCGTCGATAAAACTTTCACGATGGTTTTTTCTTTTGGTGTTGTACCATTGTAGGGCTGATGTTGAATAAAATCGGAGATGGAGTCGGCCTGAACCCAGGCTTGATCAATTATGCCGTCTACCTTGATAGGGATTTTGGATTTTCGTAGATGCAAGTTTTTTTCTATAGAATTTTTTGCGAATAACAGCATCGGTAGCAACAGCAATAACACAATTTTTCTCATCTCACTCTCCTGCAATTACAAAGGGGGGCTTTCCAGTTTTGGCCTGGTTGTAAATAGAAAAATTTCTAAAAATATTTTACAAACTTTAGACACTGGAATCCGTGAATTGTTAAAAAATTTATCCGACTTTCTGCCATACGATTATTTTTGCCAGGATGTTACTTTCAATTATTCAAAAAATCGATTGCTTGTGCGATTTTTTGACTCATGAAAGGAGCCGGGGCTTTGAAAAGTCCTACTCTGTTCCATTTTTTGTTTAGTGCATTCAATCACATTAAAACGGCGTGAGTGTCCAGTGCAGGTAAGTCGGTGGTGCGAATTCCACTTTTTCAAATCCCGATCAAGTGCCCAATAATAAATACCGGTGCTGAGATTGCAATTCCATTTCTAATGGCATTTGAATTGCTTAAATTTCATGGTTGATTTACCAGTGATGAGCTTAAGTTTTAATCGATCAGTCCTTTCCAATTTAACCTGTTTTATTCATCAATACCAAGATTGGGGCTGTGTCAGAACATTAATAGAACGAAGGCGTCCCGCCGAGTGGAACGTACATTTTGTTCAGCGAGGACGCTTTCGCTCTATGAAATTGATGTTTGAATCAAAAATATTGTGTTTTAACACAGCCCCATCGGCAACTCTATACAACGCGTGAATAAACGGGTTAGCAATAGATTCAAGACACTTTAAATCCTTTCACCTAACTACGAGGGTGCTATGAAAAAAATGCTACTCATAGCCAGTTTGCTGTTTTTCTCCATCTCGCTATTACACGCAGGCTGGTTCGAAGCAAGGAGGTTGTCAACTTCCTACTATAGCTGGACCTATTTAAAATATGAAAAATTCTCTACAAGCGTGAAGGCACAAGGCTTATTTTATGAGACAACCCTGTACATGAAAGTGACACTGGGCAGAGACTGGCAAGGCCGTTATGCCAATAGTGGAAAATACGAGTTTATCTGGACTTTTGAACTGCCTGAAGAAGCACTCATTACAAGCCTCTCAATTTATGATCCCGCAAAACAGAAATTTGTCAACGCCAGCATGGTTGATCTCAGCACAGCGGAAGAAGATTACCAGCAACACCAGAGTTCGACACCATCGGCACTTTTGCGTACCTACCGCAACCGGGAATGGAATGGCAACCTGACAACCTTTAACCAATTGCACGTTTCACCTGTGGATAGAAATGAGTCGAAAGAACTGAAAATCACCTGGCTCATGCCCTGCGAGATGGCCGCTGAAAATCGCCGTATTCTCTTACCGACCGGACAATTTTATCAACCGAATGCACCGGAGTACAATTCGCACAGTGAAGCAGAATTCTTCGTAAGCGACTATGACAATCCTGATAAGACACCACAAAATATTCACAACCTGAGTTACAGTTGGAGCCGCAGCGGCGATTTCTGGTACAGCCGGACTTCAAGTAATAACCGGTATTGGAGTGATAATGCAACTATTGGTGTTGCCCCTATCAACAGTGATAGGCCCTTTCTCCAGACGTACAAGTCAAATGATGCGCAATTTTACCAGCTCGCTGTGCGTCCTGGATTTCAGGATGCGGACATTCCTGCGCGCCACCTCATCATTTGCACGGACCTGGTCAAGAACAGCAGCGTCGCAGACAAAGTCTACACTTTACTCGATAAAATCCTGCCCCTTGCGATAACGGAAAAAGATTCTATCGCTTTTCTTGTCAGTGGTTTTACGGCAGAACGCCTTGACGCTTCCTTCGTCCAGGCATCCACAACGAATCTCAAACAGCGGTTGCAAAGTGCACGCAACAAACAACCCTTGCTCAACACATTGCCATTCATGCTGCGTGACGCCGTGGCATTCCTCAATGAAAAGGATAAAGCCGGTGAAATTTGGGTCATTTCCAATGCCACTGAACAGGGGTACCCAACCGGTGCGGTGATGGAAATCGTCAGCCAGACGTATTTCAGTGCACAAAATGAAGTTAAATTTCGCATTATTGACGCAGCGACCTGGGGACCCTACAACTACATCGATAATAAATACTACATCGGCAACCAGTATCTCTATGAAAATCTCAGCCGGCTTTCAGGTGGTTTCTTCGCGGGATTTTATAATTTTGCGGATTACAACTGGTCGGATGCCATGCTGGATTGCCTGGTTCCATTGGCTTCTTCGGTGGAAATTGATCCTGTGCCCCAGGACGGCTTCAGCTACTCCCGGATCGATCTGAATCGCGGGCGCAAAAATTTTAACAAGCTTTCGCGATACTATCAAATGGGCATGTACGACGGTGAAGCGCCGTTTGAGCTCGATTATTTCGGAAATTATTATGAGGAGCTCTTTTATAAAAACGCCGAACTGCAGGAAAATACCGCTGTAATACCGGAAGAATGCCGTCAGTTTGTGCAATTCTACTGGTATGGTGATTACATCAATAACGAGTTGCTGGAACAGCCGCAAACCTACAATACCATAAAATTCATTGAAGATTTAGCGGTGCAGCACCACATTCTCACCCCATACAGCGGTCTGGTTTTGCCGGGTTCGGATGGAACTATAGCATTCAATAAATTATCCGTGAAGGATTCCGTTGCCTCCGCAGTTGCGGAACTGGAGGACGAAGTCATTTTACCGGAAAAACTCACACTTTCTGCTTATCCGAATCCATTCAATCCACAAACAACGTTACACATCACCTGGCCAGCAGAAGAAGGCGTCACCAAAGCTGAGATAATCATTTTTGATATTTTAGGCCGTAAAATTCGCACCTATTCCATCGATCGCTCCTTCGGCACAGTCAATCAACAGGTTGTCTGGGACGGACGCAATACTGCCGGTGTGAATCTCGCGAGCGGGGTGTACCTCGTCGCGGTGAAGACGAGCGTTTCGCTCTCGACAATTAAAGTGAATTTGATTCGATGATGACATGAGAAAACTTTGCGAAGGTTTCAAACCTTCGCAAAGTTCAATTAAGAGGAAAACAAAATGAAATTTTATAAATTAATCATCGCACTCTTTCTCTGGGTAACTTTGGCAGAGGCCGGAACTTATTCGGTTTACGAAGCCAATTATCCGGATGTGAAAGACTACAATGTCAATGTTGACTCAGCAAAATTGGTCATCATCCCGCGGGGAAATTTTATTGAAATGAACCTGACCATGACCGTCTCCTACGATTTCGAGAGCTGGTTTTTCAAAAATTACAACGAACTCGAATTCTTGTGGGAGTTTTCTCTACCCGAGGAAGCCATTTTGCATGATTTTGCAATCTGGCTTGATGATTCATTGCTCTCGGCAACCATGCTCGACCGCTGGACGGCAGAATTACTGTTCAGCGATGTCAGCTCGCCAGTACGTCATCCCGGGTTGCTGACGCAAGGCTGGGCAAACCGGGACGGCCAGGTGAGTTATGCATTAAAACTCTTTCCGCTGAAAAGGCAGGAAAAACGCCGGTTTCAAATACAGTACCTTTTGCCGGCGCGGCCATCGGTCGGTGCACTACGTGCCTGGTTGCCGACAACACAGCTCATTTCAGCAAAATCGCCGGGCATTGATACTTTGCACGTGGTTTATCAATACGAAACGAATGCAAGTGAACCCCTCGTCGTCGGGTGCGAAGTTCTTAAAAAAGCGCATGTCCCTGCCCGTTCAAGCTGGGAAATGACTTTGCCTTTAGAATTTGATCAGTTTGCGGAGATCATTCTGCCTTCACCTGTTGAGGATTCGTTTTTCTTCAGCACCTATCGCAAAAATGAGGAGAACTACTATCACCTTGCGGTTTATCCGCCAACGGTTGCGAAAATTCAGCAGCCGCGCAATATTTTAGTACTGATCGATTTCAACCGCTACAATACTGATGGCCTGGATGGTGAATTCCTGCTCTCGTATCTTAAAGAAACCGTGCAGCAAGCTTTGAGCGAAGAAGACTCCATCAACGTCATCGTCGCCTACGAAAATCTGGTGCAGGGGGCGGAAAACTGGGTTGCATGCAGCGAAGAAAACATCGATGCAATGTTCACAAAAGTGCTGCAGCGCAGTTTCCCTGGCTACAGCACTTTTCAACCAATTATTGTGAAAGCAGCACAATTTTTGAAAAACAAACAGGGAACAGCGGAGATTCTTCTTTTCACCAACACCGACGAAATTGGACTTTACGGCTCAAGTCGGGATATCATGGCTGATCAGGTTATTGGCATGTTCAAACCGGGCACACGCCTGCACGTAATCGATCTGGAAAACAAAAGCAATCTGGTCTACAATTCGGACAAGGGATATTATGAATCCCAACTGCACAGCTTCTGGGGAAGAATGACCTACAACACGGGTGGCAACCTGTTCTTCTTGCGTTATAACGAAATCAAATCTATTCTCAGTGCTTTCTTTTATGAAGCCATCAGTCATTTTGAAACCGTTGAAGTGCAGCTGCGTTTTCAAGCGGGTTATGCCCACAGCACTCACCTGATGGCATTGCATGAAGGTTACTATCCGCTCAATTTTCCGATCATGCAGGTCGGAAAATTCACTGGCGAATTTCCAGTGGATGTGAAAATCTTTGGTAAAACCCGCGAAAATAAGGTTGTAAAGCAGTTCACAATCGAAGAAACCGATGTGACACCGGGAACCGAGGCGATAGCCACCTCATGGTATGGGGATCACATTCGGACTCTGTTGCGCTATCCCTATGATCCCATTACGGTTGGCGATATCATCAATCTCAGTATCGAGCAAAACATTTTGTCGCCCTACAGCGGTTTTATCGTGCTGGATCCGAACAATCAGCAAGCGCAGGACAACGAAGATCCGAACAATCCCAACGGAGACAGTGGCGATAAAACCGATTGGAATAATGGCGATCCGACTCGCGATGAGGGTGGAGGTATGACCGACGTTGAAAATACCGACGGAGTAGTGTTGCTCAATATTTCTGCCTATCCAAATCCATTTAGTGATCATGTCAATATTCTCGTACAAAAACCAGCTGAGACGGACATCGAAGTTTTCGTGTTCAACGTTCGCGGACAAAAAGTATGTTCCCTCGAAATCCAACCGGGATTACCTGAACAAACGGTCATTTGGGATGGTCATGATGAAGAAGGAAATCTCTTGAGTTCCGGTGTCTATTTCATCGTTATGCGTGGAGAGAAGATCAACAAAGTGATCAAAGTAATGATTTTGCGGTAAAACATGATAAGGTGCGACGCACTTTGCGTTGAGCGAAAGTAAGATTTCACAATCTTTCACCTAAAACACGTGAAGTGTGTCGCACCTTTAGAAAAATGATGCTGTGTATTCTGGGGTTTCCACTTATCAACTTTTTAGGGTGTTCAGATTGAATCTCCTTCCCTTTCCAATTCAAGCTTGGAAGTCAGAGTTATATTTATAATTTTGAGGTGCTATAGGGAAAGCTATCGAATTATTTGTTAAGCGATAGCAGTTATGAAGAAATAATCAAAGTTCTCTGAGCTTTGGGAAAACTTCCCAGGTGACCATTTTCCTGGGCTTGATCAACTTTTAGAACATGCACAAATTTATATTCTGGATTCTGATCACGATAAAGCGATGAATATTCTGCACGAGTTTAATCCAAATATTTTTGTACTATCAACAGCAAAACAGACAAAGTGATTCATATACCCCTATTTTCGAAATTAAAAATAATCAGTATGGACATTGGAAAAAAAATGAGAATTGTTAATTGGGAAAAGTTTGTATTGGAGTTCGTATCTATTTTTATTGCAGTAATCTCGGCATTTGCTTTGAATAATTGGAATGAAAATAGAAAAGACTCAATTACGGAAAATAAAATTCTTATAGAAATTGAAAATGGTCTTGAAAAAGACATCGAAGACGTAAAAATAAATATTGGCGGACATAATTCTGGCATTAGCGCTTGTGCCTATTTTAGAAAAGCTATTGCAGGAAACAATGTCAAAGCGGATTCTGTAATGATCCATTTTTTTAATCTCACTCGAGATTACATATCTATACAAAATATTGCTGGCTATGAAACTCTAAAATCCAAAGGTCTTGAATTAATTAAAAACGACTCTTTACGAAGTGAAATTATCTCCCTCTATGAATATGACTACAATATTTTACGAAAATTTGAAGAAGAATATTCGGAAATGCAATTTCAGGATAATTATTACAAAGATATCAATAACGCATTAGCTCCTAATTTTAAAATTGACAATAATGGCATGATAATCGGTATTAACTCACCTCTCATAATAAATCAAAACGAAAGAAACAAGCTTCTGCTCCATTTATCGAGAATAGAATCTAACAGATTTTTTATTCTACAGTATTACGCAGCCATTGAAAAAAAAATAAATAATGTAAGAAAAGATATTCATTTAGAAATAAAACACTGACCAGTTACTATGTATACTGAATTAAAACATACTCAACACTCTCCTTCAATTTGGATTGATTTCTGGAACAATCTCAAAGAGGGATATGATTATTTTGAGATGCATAGAAATCCGCCAAATGTCGAAGTTATAAATGGAAAATATGTTTTTAATGTATCGTAATAACATGAAAACAAGTGAATCATCCGGATTGCATACCCCCCCGGTAGTTTTTTCACTGCTACGTTGCTGAATGAAGCAGAACCATGATTTCTGCATTCGTATATCTTCCATAAAAACATCATCATCTTCTTCCTTGTAAATTGAATTTCTTTTTCTAATTTTGCATAAAAACAAGCACATAGCCAATTTGAAAGAATGCCAAATATGAACTGGAACTTGTTCAAAAAGGATCGCGATTTACTCGATATTTTTCATATTCTCATCACGCTCAGCATCGCTGTTGGTGGCTTTTTCATCAACCAACAACAGGCGGAACTGAAGCAAAAACTGGATCGGGAAAGTGCAACGCAAACATTTACCGACAAAGTGTTCAAGCAACTCGAGAACCTCAATCTCAGTCCAACCGAAAAAGAAGCCATGGTGATCGATCTGCTCGATATCATCACCGAATCCAATATCAGCAAAACCGGCGAGTTGACGGACGTTGAGCGTCGGCAATTGATGCCCCTGCGCATTGCCCTTTTTACTGATAACGATGAAATCCTGACCCACATTGGTGCGGATTCCGCAAAACGAAAATTGTGGGTGAACTTCGCTGAACGCAGCGGAAATGCAAAGGTAAAAAAGACAGCAATTCGTGCATTGGAAAATCTCGGCCACTACGGGGCTGGAAATACGGAACTCTTTTATAGTTTTCGAAAAATTTTGAGTCTGGGGCAGGAATTGAATGAGTGGAATGGCCGCTTGCTGGCCCTCGGCGCCTTAAGCAGCCTGGTAAGAAACATGGACCTGGAATCCGCACGCGGCCATTTGCAAAAATTCCAGACGGACTCGCTGGACCTTGCTGGCGTTTACAATTTCATGTTTGAAGAAAGCGCCAATGTGAAAACAGATTTAAGCAGCGGCACTCTCCTCAAAAGTGATTCACTCAATCTCGTTCTTTCTGAAATTGACGAGGCAACCCGGCAGCTCGGGGAATTACAGGGCATTTCGGTTCAGATGGATGCGGAAGCTGGCACAGAGCAGGTCGACAAATTGATTACCAGCAATATCGAAAAATTGACCACCGATGATTCTGCTGAAAGAAATTCAGCCCGAGTTGCCCTCGCCGGACTTGGAGAAAATTCCATCGATGCACTGATGCAACAACTCAGGGAACATAATGGTGAATACAGGATTCGCCTTGGCGTTGCCCGGGCGCTGAATCTCATGCAACAACCGGTCGTCCTTCAAAATCAGGAAAACATCAAATTGGTCGTCGATTTGATTGGGGATTCAAAAGCGGAAATTCGAAAAAATGCCACTGAATTTTTTGCAAAGTTAACCGATCAAGGCATGATTTTGAGGGTTTATAACGAATTGAAAAGCATTATTCGCGCAAGAGAAAACGGCAACGCCGTCTTCAATGCGTTGGTCATCCTGGAAACCTGGCAACAGAAAAAAGCTATTACGAGCCCAACAAAAGAGGAAGTGCTCGCTTTTATGCGGGCGGAACGCGAAAAACTCGTTGAGATAAAACCAACGTGGCGTAAAACGATTGAAAGAATTGATCAGGTTTTGGGCAGGAATGAAAAATAGAATGAGGTTAAAGCAGAGGTCTCCACAAGGGTGCATAGCGGAGATCGCTCCACTTAACTCCGTTACGCTCAGTACCGAATAGCTTATGAGACTGTCGAAAAAGGGACAAACCGGACGTTGAGCCTGCCTGCAATGAGTAAAGTCGAAGTGTCGAAACGCCCGGTTCCACGCTCAAATTCGGGCCCTTCGACAAGCTCAGGGTCCGAATTTGCATGTTTTTCAACAGTCTCTATAGATTTCAGGACGCTTAAGTTTTCCAAATTAATCACATTTGAGTGTGTAATTGAGCACAACAATTCCACATTCAAAGGCGGTTGCTTTGGTCAAATTCAGGTTTTGTGGTTTGCTGAGTTCTGCAAAAATCGGCACGCCCTGACCAATCGAAACAGGATTTATGAATAAATGAAATTCGTCAATCAATTGATGTTTGATGAGTGCAGACACAAAAGTCGCCCCTCCATACACAATGATATCACCACCGTCTTGCTCCTTTAGTTTTTCGACTTCGTCGACCAGTTTACCTTTGGCCAAAATCGTATTTTCCCATTCTGAGACCGCAAGCGTTTTGGTAAACACAACTTTGCCGATTTGATTGAACTTCTCTGCACCTTCTTCTTCAGGGTGGGAGGCCCAATAGGGTATGAAACCTTGTGCTAGTTTACGCCCCAGGATAATGCAATCGACGGGTCGCGTGATGGCTCCCACATAGTTTTTGAGATCATTATCCCAGGTTCGGAGCGTCCAGTCCATTTCGCCGTTTGGCCCGGCAATATATCCGTCAACCGTCATTTGTACTTGAAGTTTTAGTTTTCTCATCGATAATTTTTCCTTACTGAAACGGATTATTTTTAAATAATATATCACTTGTATTTCCTGTTAGAAATATCTATAATTTTTTTTACTTTAACCAGGTAAAATACCTGACGAGTCGATAAAAGAATCAACATGACTATCCTTCGCAAAACAGTCTCGCTCATGCTTAGTATTTATTTCACAGGCATGTTTAATGTGGCAATGGAATATCATTTTGCTGACCCGGACTCGGAAAATGAATTTTACTGCTGCTGTGGTGACGATGGTATCTCCACCTGCCAGTGCACAACGGCGTGCTGCAACCATCCGGATGAAACGAGCAAAGTGAAGCGCAATCTTTTTATTGGACCACAATACAACAGCTGTGCTGGTCCCGCAGAAAACGCGCTTATTATTGATCTTTACAACTTTGTGCTCCATGAAAAAAAGGATGAAAAAAATCAGTCCACTAATTTTTCCTACTTAAATCGCGTTCCCGAAGCAATTCAACACTACTTTTCCGTACCCCGTCCCAAACCTCCCCGATCCGTTTCACTCGTTTAATCGACAAAATCTTTGATACAAAATTCCAAAATCAGCTAAGGACAGACACTTGTCTTTGCCAAGGGCAGTTTTTTCGCTCCGATTTCTCAGGCAAAAAAGGCATGTACTCGTCCTGAAATGCGCTATGTGGTACTATTGTCAAAAACGCGGCTTCGAAAAGGTTGCAATGACACTCTCCGCACATACTGCTTACATGTAGTTTTTCACCATGTAGGATCGGGTGTATTCCCGGCCGATCTGTACAATGCAGCTGTTTATAAAAACATAGGAAACGGATGAATAATGACACTTAGAAAACTTCTTTTGCTTTATTTTACACTGGGACCACTTTTATTTGCCCAGGAAACCAGTATCACTGGCATCGTCACGGACAAGGCGACTGGTGCGCCTCTTGCCGGTGTCAATATTTTGCTTGCCGATATGCAAAAGGGGATGGCTACCAATGAAAATGGAGAATTTAAACTGAGCATACTTGTTCCCGGGCGCTATAAAATCAGAGTGAGCCATATCGGGTATAAAACAGTTGAAATGGATGTTCAACTCGAGGGAACAACCCTGGCATTAAATTTCGCCTTAACGCAGGCTGTTTTGCGACCGGCTGAAGAAATAATTGTTGAAGCAGACCGGGGTGAAATAGGGCTCGGTGTGCAAATAAATTCAGCAACACTTGCCGTAAACACACCGGATGATGTCGGCGACTTCTTCCGTGAAATTCCGGGAACCAGCGCCATCAAAAAGGGGGCTTTCTGTTGTGATCCTGTTATCCGCGGCACGACGGGCGAACAGCTGAATTTGCAAGTGGATAACGGTATAAAAGTAGTCGGTGGCTGTCCCAATCGTATGGATCCTGCAACGGCGCATATGCAATCGGAAGATCTGGCAAAAATTGAGGTGATTAACGGTCCATACACCGTTCGTTTCGGGCCCAACATGTCCGGTTTGGTGAATATGGTTATGCAAAAACCGGAAAATTACAGTCACATGCAAATTCATTCGTCCTTCGATGGCGGCTATGAAACGATCTCCGAAGGAAAAAAATCCAGGTTTACGTTAAACGGCGGCAACGAAAAACTGAATTTCTACTTCAATGCTGGTGCGAAACAGTTTTCCGATTACGAAGATGCCAAAGGTACGGTTGTTCCGGCACACTATGATGCCAGGGATTTTTCCTTCAAATCCGGTTACAACTTCACGGCAAACCAACGGCTGCAATTTTCCGCTCGTGAATCACGGCACAAAGATGTCGATTACCCGGCTCTTCCCATGGACGCGCAAAAAACAAATACCCACATACTTGCGGTTGATTATTTGCTGTCACGGAGTGCAGCACGTTTTTCCAGCCTGCACGCGAAAGTTTATCAGACCAATGTCGAACACGTGATGACGAACCTTGAACGCTCCGAAAGAACTATGGACAGCGTTGCCGATTCCGAAACGGGGACAGTAGGCGCCCGCCTTGAGATGCAATTTCAAACCATGGCGCTGGACAAACTTTTTCTCGGTTCTGAGTTTTATTCGCTGACCATGAACGGATTGCGTACACGCACAGGAATTGAAGGCACGCTGATGGCAGGCAAGGTGTTTAAAGAAAAAATATGGCCGGATGCTGATCAAATTCACACAGGACTCTTTGGTGAGGCGAAAAAAACAATCGGTTCCTCCACCTTATTTTCTGCGGGTTTACGTTACGATATGGATAAGTACAACGGCAATGAATTCGATGACATTTTTTTGACGTTTTATCCTGCGGGAAAAGCGGAAGTCGACTTCGGGAACATGAGTGCACATACCGGTGTGGAATATATTTTTGGAAATTCGTCGCTGGCGCTTAAAATAGGTCAGGGAGTCCGGTCGCCAGCAATTAAGGAATTGTACATCAATCGATTTAATATTGGCAATGATGGTTACGAATACCTGGGCAATCCAGAACTTCAGCCGGAACAGAACCGGCAGATTGACCTGACCTTTGCAACACAGGCAAAGCAGTATTTTCTGAGCGCAACCCTCTTTTACAGTACAATGCACAATTACATTTCCGCTGAATTCGACGATTCGCTTCCGCCAATCATGAAAACAGTGCCAGGTGTGAAACGTTTTATCAATATCGATGAAGCCGTTCGCAAAGGTGGAGAATTACAGCTTAATTATTCTGTATTTGCGAACTTATTGTTAAGCAATTCACTTGCTTATACGCACGGTGAAAACATCACAACCAACGAGCCTCTGATGGAAATTCCACCCCTTGAGTATAAAATTCACGTTAAATATAACTTCAAAAATACACCGGAAAATTTTGTTCGAGTGAGTGGAAGAATCGTTACCGAGCAAGATCGTGTTTCGGAATCCTTCAAAGAAACGGCAACACCGGGATTCAATGTTTGGGATTTTTCGGCAGGCTATAAAGTGGTGAAGAATGTTTCTGTAATAGCTGGTGTTGAAAATATTTTTAACACCTGGTACCGGGAACACCTCAACAGGCGCTTGCAATACACGGATATGGTTGGGAACTATTTATACGAACCGGGGCGTAGCGTCTATTTGTATGTGAAATACGCGTTTTAAAATAGTTTCTTCAGCAAAATACCTAATGAGAGCAATTGCTCTCATTAACGGTCATTTTTGCTCTCCTAAACATCCCGGGCTCACTCCATCCTTGCCCGGGATGTTATAATCATTAGCGATTCCATCCTTTCTTTCACACATCTAATTCATCGTCTGAATAAATTTATGTAACCTGCGTAATTTCTTTTCGTTATCACTTCATTGCAAGAAAAGTTACCATTTTTTTGAAATAAAATTTCCGGAGTTCCCTATGAAAAAAATCATTTTCTTTACCCTGCTCAGCTTTTGGACAATTCATGTTTTCGCTGCAGAAAAACCATTTCTCAAGCTTGAAAATCGGGTCGTTGACTATTTTGAAGACACCAATCTGAATCGTATTTTCAATATGAATTTTGGAAATTTACCTATAGAAAATATGAAAAACCTGAACATCGAATGGGATCGTTACGAAAAGGACGGCGATATAAAACTGGAGGAAGTCAGCTCTGCCGGTATTCTCATCTATTCCCACAATTATTCTAAAAAACTGCATTACCCAAAAGGCTTTTTGCGACGCATCGAAAAAGATGGCTGGATTATTTTGGATCAGGACGAAGACGAGGATAGCAACACTGTGCTGTTGCGTCAACAATCGCGAAAGGACAATACCTATTTAGCATGTCTGATTCTCACCGAAGAAAAATTGATTTTATTGGAAGTCGTAGGCAAGGAAAGCAAATAAATGATCTCCGGTTCGAGGGAACCGAAGATCATGTTCTGAAATTGGATGTTTTTATTCTGCCAACGGGTAACGAGGCGCGATGTCGACAGGAATGTCCGTCAAACTCTCCAGACGCTGCGCAAGCCTGGTGTCGAGGGTGGCGTACTTATCAAAAAGTTGTTTCGTTCCTTCATAGTCGCCATAGGCTTGCAGTATGCACAGATCACGCACCAAATCACGAATGACGTCCGGATATTTGTCAAAATTAACGGTGAATTTACCACTCGCTTCATCGAGGGAAATGGCTCCCTTTTCCAGCATGTAGTTTATTTGCAGAGCAACTCCACGGCCGTGTGCTTCCGTTGCGCCAAAACGAACAGAGCGAAACAAGCCTGCCAGATAGGTCACAGCCGTCGTTTCAAATTTAGAGGGCGGCATGACCTCGTTTTCCTGCATGAATAAAATATTATAAATTCCCATCACGTCCGCTTTCGCTTCTTCGCAGGTGGAATACAGGTCTTTTAATTCGAAACGAACTTCGGTTTCCTTGCCATCTTTCATAATTTTCCCCGGGCCAAGGCCATGGGATAATTCGTGAAAAAGCACATTGTTTGTAAAGGCCTCTGAGGAAAGATGCTGCAACTGCGATTCGTCGACAAATCGCTCGGCAATTGGCTGCAGAATCTTGTCATACTTTGCCATCAGGACATTGCGCAGAATGACTTTTTTACTGCCTTTCGCCTCCCGCACTCTTTCGTCGTTCGGCAAATTGAAGGCGATGGTTTGGATACCGGAACGAGTATCACCCGCAGTAAACACCTCATCAACGACACGAATCGGTGACTCACTACCACGCTCGAAATTTTTCATCGCATCGGGGATGGGGAGGTTCGCCTCCATCTTCGGCAACCATGATTTGTAGATAGCAAGTTTTTCGCTCGCTTCCGGATCGGCAACGGTTACAAAGCTCTCGAAAGCTGCTTTGTATCCGAAAAGTGCATCTTCATAAACTTCATACGGTCCGATCGTGACTTCCACAGGACTGTCAATATCCATCCACGCCATGTCGCTTTCGTAGTAATCATCACTGAGAAATGCATTGGCTCGTTTTAGGAGAAAATCCTGTAAGGAGGCATTTTCTGTCAACTCTGCCGCTTCCTTCAACAACGCTGCGGCGGGTTCCAGCCATTGTTTATAAACCTGCGAATAAGGCGTTGCGACGAGTTTTTCACCTTCGCGGCTGACAATCGTGCAAAGTCCCATCAATTGGTTTCGTTCTTCTTCAGTAACTGTCGCCGTGTATTTTTCAAATTCGTCCTTGCTCATGTCGACGGGATAATACCCGGCACCGTGCGGTTTTTCCGTCTCACCGACAAAAGGCTGTTCCGAGAGAAGGCGATCCCAGGGACCGGACATAATTTTAAAGTAGGCGAGGGCAGCTTTTTCCTTTGGGCTTCGGGCATGGCGTAATTTTTCCAGCAGCTCAGGATTACCCTGCCATACTTGCCGATCAAAAATATCCTGCATATAACGGCTGGCTTCGATGATTTTGTGCAAAGCCTGCTGCTCGTTTTCCGGTAGGAACGAAACATCAGCTGTGATATCAACTTCTGCAAATTTTGCCACACGCTGTTCAATATCATCTACAATTTTCAACTGCAAACTGTCCTTTTGCTGGCACCCGATTACAACAGAAACAACGGCGAAAATAACCAATGCTTTTAAAAGCTTCATTGAATTGTCTCCTGCATTTATTCAAAAAAAAAGCACAATCTGTATGGATTGTGCTCATCTATTTAACAAATTTTCTGTTAATTTTTATTTTCTCCTTTGTCGCGTTCGCGCTTTAATTCATTAATTTGATCACGCAATTTTGCAGCATCTTCATAGCGTTCCTGTGCCACCGCGCGTTCCAATTCTAGATTTAAACTTTCCAACTTATCCATCGGTGGAAAGTCTTCTTCGAGATTGGAAATATCGATCTTAGGCTCATTTTCGAAGTAGCCTGCACTGCGCATCACTTTATCATCCACAAAGATGGGTGAGTTCGTTCGCAATGCAAGAGCAATTGCATCACTCGGGCGCGCATCGACTTCAGTATTTCCAGTTTTGAGGTGAAGGCCGATTTGGGCAAAATACGTATTTTCACGCAGATCATTAACGACAATTCTGGTCACACGAACATCAACTGAATCCAGCATATTTTTAATGAGATCGTGTGTCAGTGGGCGAGGGGGATCGATATCCTCTAGCTGCAAAGCAATCGCCTGGGCCTCCGGTGAACCAACAACGATGGGCAACCAACGTCGATTCACTTCATCGCGCAAGATGACGACAAAACGGTTCAATGCAGTATCCAGTGTGACCCGATCGACTTTTACTTCGACTAACATACAAAACCTCGTATTCGTATTTTATAGTGCACTGATGTGTCGTGCTTGTTGACTTAATTTCGGGCTCGTTTTGACCGGAACGATAGCAATATTTTTCTAAACAAGCAAGGATTATATCAATTATGGAAAACGCGTAAATAGTTGAAATTTTGTTGCTTTCAACAAAATTAAACAATGAGTTAATCCGAAAAAATAGGGAGAAATGAAAAAAATAAAACAATTCAATTTCCCTGCAGCAAATAAGTTTATACGGCTTAGCAGTCGCTAATGCGTTTTCATCATTTTGCTTAATAGCAATCGTTGTAATTTTACTTCTTCAAAAATACAACGTTCCGGATTTTATTACTTCCAGCTTCCCTCATCCACTGCTGCAGCAAAGCGTTCTGCAGAGGCTGCATCGGTGCGGAAATAGAGTGCCGGCTCAATTAATTCGACTTCCATGATTTCAAAATGGGCACCTGAATTTCGCACGAAATCGACACGGGCATAAAGGGGAAGTTCCGTAAGTGATTGCAGCACCTTTTCCCCGTTTCTTTTCAATACGCTCTCCGGTTGAACAGAGGTGATGAGGCCGCCATGTTCCTCCTGTACCCGGAAATCGTGTTTTTTCGGTGTTTTCAGAATGGCATGGCTGTATTCACCATTAAAATAAAACAGTGAGTATTCGCCTTCACTGAGAATATTTGGCATAAACGGCTGAATCATAAAAGGACGATTTTCATATTCAACCTGCAGTTGTGGATACAAGGTTTTAAGATTTTCTCTGCGCACGCGATATGTAAAATCTGCATTGGCGCTAACCACAGGTTTAATAATGAGTTCATCACACTGTAAATGACGAAAATAATCCTGGAAAATTTTAATTGATGGCAGCGACTCGCCCCAAATTGTCTGCACAATCGAATTGCCTTTTTTCTCCAATTCCTGCAAATATGTTTTCTCGATATTCCATTTTACCACATTCAAATTGTTTTGTAAAACAGCACCACTTGTTTGAATTTGCGAGAGCACCTCTAAAAATGCATTGACATTGTTTTGATAATCCCATGTCGTGCGAATAACAACTAAATCATACCGACTCCAATCACAGGATTGTCGCCAGGAGACTGTATGGACTTCCCATTCGCGTGCCTGTAATGGTGCAATTGCCAACTCATCGTCGGATACAAAACCCTCAAGATTGTCCATCGACAAAAATGCCAAATACCGTTTGTTCATTTTTCTCCCATTTTCTATAAATGTCATGAAATTCAAATTAAGGGTGGAATATAAACCATTTTCCGACAAGCAAAAAATTAAAAATGGCGAAGTGGGAATCACGAAAGCAAGTGACCAAAATATCGGTAGGAAAGGGTTTTCTATTTTGCCGTACATTCAACTTGCAATACGCAAAACAGGCAGCAAACAAGTAAAATATTTTACATTTACAGCAAATTATAAAACAAAAATTAAACTGGCGAATTTATGGAGAACAACCCATATTCGTACAAGTGTAACATAATTCCAAAAGAACACTCTTTTAACACGAATTGCAACAAAGGTTGCTTTATGATATCCCGGAAGTTTTTCTCCTCTCTTTTCATCCTGTTAGTTTTCACGTTTGCCGCCAATGGGCAAGGCTTGCGTATCAATGAGGTGTGTTCAGCTAATTCAAAAATTTTGACTGATGCCGCAGGAGAGACACCTGACTGGATTGAGTTCATCAATACCGGTGATTCAACAATCAATCTCGCCGAGTATCTCATTGCTGACAAATCGGAATTTAGTAAAGCGTGGCAGCTGCCGCAGGTGGCAATCAATCCTGGTGAATTTTTTCTGATTCTCGCCTCAGGCAATGATCGTCAGGGTAGTGATTCAACGGAAGTGCACACGGATTTTCGTATATCGGCCGATGGAGAAACGCTCTATCTGTTTACCAAGGATAAGCAGTTGTACGAATCCCTCGATGTTCCGGCATTAGCCGACGATGAATCGTATGGTATTCCCGCTGATGAACCAGGCCATTACATCATTTTTCAGAATCCGACGCCCGGCGTACAAAACGCCAATGCAGCTGATGCCAACCGTCTTGCGGATCCGTTGTTTTCGCTTCAAGCGGGGCACTATGCGGGCAGCATTTCTCTTGCGCTCTCGCATACCCAGCCGAATGTTCAGATCTTTTTTACCGACAATGGAAAACCACCCCACATGGGAAGTACGCTTTACGAACAGCCTGTTGAAATTACGAAAACCACCGTCATTCGCGCTATTGCCTACAAAGGCGAGGAGATGCACTCCAATGTCGTCACGCAGACTTACCTCATTGATGACATGTCGGATCTTCCCATCGTTTCACTCTCAACACATCCGGGCAATTTTTTCGACTGGGAAGAAGGCATTTATGTTATGGGGCCAAATGCTGAACCTGAAGTGCCGTATTACGGCGCCAATTTCTGGCAGGATTGGGAAAAACCCGTTCATATCGAATTTTTTGAAACCGATAAATCTCAGGCATTTTCTATTGACGCAGGCGTAAAGATATTCGGCAACTGGAGCCGTTCAACTCCAATGAAATCGCTCTCCATTTTTGCAAGAAAAGAATATGGGACAGGCAGTATTAAACACAAAATTTTTGCAGACAAGGAAATTGATCACTTTGAGTCTTTCTTATTACGAAACGCAGGAAATGACTGGAAGCATGCCTACTTTCGCGATGGTTTGGTACACGAACTGGCGAAACATATGAATATAGACCGGGAAGCATTCCGTCCCGCCGTGGTTTACTTGAATGGTGAATATTGGGGTATTCATAATTTGCGTGAAAAACAAAGTGAACATTACCTGGCCTCCAACCACGGCGTCGATCCCGACCGGCTGGATTTGCTGAAGTTTCATGTGGATGTTATTGAGGGAAGCAACAGAGATTTTCTCGATCTGGAAAATTATATCAAATACCATGATTTAAAAAATGACAACTACTTTCAGTACGTTGCCGAGCACATGGATATCGACAACTACACCGACTACATGCTTCTTGAAATATGGTCAGCAAACTGGGACTGGCCGTGGAACAACACCAAAAAGTGGCGTGCCTGGGATGGTGGCAAATGGCGCTGGCTACTCTTCGACATCGATGCCGGTTTGAGCGACCGTTACGATAACACATTGTTGCGGGTTTTGGGAGATGAAAACCTGGATCACTGGTCTTCCACTCCCATGAAAGATTTGATAAAAAACAGGAAATACCGGGAAAAACTGCTCAATCGTCTCGCCGATTTGCTCAATTCACTCCTTTACAGAGATTTTGCCCTGAGTGAAGTCAATCGCTTACGGGAGATTTTGGTGAATGAAATGCCAAGACACCAAAAACGTTGGTCCGGATCGGCTTCTGATTGGGAAAATAAAATTCAAACCATCGAGGGCTTCATAAAAGGCCGTCCCCAGATAGTCCGAACTCATTTCGAAAATTATTTTGATCTTTCGGGGCATTTCCAGCTCACCATCGACAGCACCGATCTTCGAAACGGCAGCATTCAAGTCAATACTGTGGAAATTCCCAGCGTGCCCTGGTATGGAATTTACTTTAACAATATTCCTTTTCAGATTACAGCAACACCCAATCCCGGGTATAAGTTTGCCGGATGGAATAATGCTGATTTTCCTGATTCGAGCACGATTGAAGTTTATAAAAAATCCGATGTATTGCTCACACCAGAATTCGAAAAGCTCGATTTGGGAATTCCGGAAATTCAGTTTTCAGAAATTCATTTTATCAGCAATTCCAGCTTTGATACCGGTGACTGGGTGGAAATTCACAACCCAGGCGATACGGTCGTACATCTCGCAAGCTGGTGGTTTAAGGATTCGGAGGAGAGCCGGGCTTTTATTTTCCCCGATTCGGTGCAAATCGAAGCGAATGGATTTCTGGTTCTGGCAGAAGATTTGAATAAATTCCATAGCGTCTTTCCGGATTTGAAAAACACGACGGGTAATCTCGGATTTGGCTTTAAATCGACCGGGGAATTACTGCGTCTTTACCATAAGAGTGGGGTGTTGGTCGACTCGCTAACTTTTGCCCTCGGAGGCGACTGGCCTGCGTTTGCGGGTAATGAGGGGTTTACCCTTGAATTAAAATCCGGTGCCACTGACAACAATCTGGCAGAGAACTGGCAACTGAGCGGTTGGGCCCAGGGTACACCGGGTGAAAGAAGCACGCAGCTCGAGGGTCTGGTGCCACGAATCATCATCTCGGAAATCAATTTCCAATCCGCAGATTCCCTCGATGTCGGGGACTGGGTCGAGTTCTATAATGCCGAGGATACGACCGTTTTCCTCGGCGAGTGGCGATTCCAGGACGAGAAAGCAGAGAATTATTATATTTTTCCGGAGGATACGAAAATAAAATCAGGGGATTATATAGTCCTCTGTCAAACGAGTTCCGCATTTTCGCATTATTTTCCCTGGTCTGCCTCGGTTCTTGGTGATTTCACCTTTGGATTAAAAAGCACCGGTGAACTGCTGCGATTGCGAACCGGGAACGGACTTTATGCGGACTCCCTGCGCTACACAAACATGGCACCTTGGCCGCAATTGAGTGACAACAGTGGTTTAACAATCGAGAGAAAAGATTTAACCCTGCCCGCGCACGATCCACAAAACTGGCAGGTAGCCAACATAATGGGTGGTACACCGGGTCTTCGCAACAGTGTAATCGAATTTGCCAAACCGCAAATTATCATTAATGAGCTGCAACTTAGAACCGCAGAAAACAATCCGGCGGATCAATGGTTTGAATTGTATAACGCAACTGATTCGCTTGTGGAAATCTCCGGTTGGTCTCTTCGTCATGGTGGTTTTCAAAACCGCTACTTTTTCCCGGATAGTACTGTTTTGCAGGCAGGAAAATTTCTGGTTTTTACTGCTCATGAAGAGGCTTTTTTATCCGTTTATCCGGAGGTAGAAAATGTAATCGAGTTACCTGGTCTCGTTGTGAATTGGAGGAGTGATTCTTTAAAACTCATAAATGCTTTTAGTGGTGAGATTGACCGCATTGCCTGGAACGCGGAGGCGAACTGGTTATTCTCCGACAGCAGTTTGCAGACACTGGAATTAATAGCGGATACACTGGATAACGCGTTAACTGAAAATTGGCAGTTCAGCTTTACAGAAGGTGGAACACCCGGGCGTGAAAATTCACATTTACCCACGGGCATTGATGAGGAAGCATTTGCATTTATTCCTGAACGTTTTGCCCTGTATCAAAACTTCCCCAACCCGTTTAATCCCTCGACAACAATTCGTTTTGATTTGCCGGAACTGAGTGAGGTTTCCATTGTTATTTACAACATCATCGGACAACATGTACAGACCCTCGTTGAAGAAAAATTACCGGCAGGGAGGCATCAGGTGGTTTGGCGGCCATTGCATTTGCGGGATAATGCTTCTGGAGTTTATATTGCGCGCCTCAGTGCTCGAGGGAAAACGAGACACTTTATGTCAACGAAAAAGATGCTGTACATCAAATGATGAAAGAAGGCACGACGCGCTTCGTATTGAGCGAGTTTAAATATTTCAGAATGATTGTTTTTTAATACGTAAAGTGCGTCGCACCTTTGCCTGACAATGTGCTTACTTTAAAATCGTAAATTGCTTTTAAAAGCACTCATCGCCCCCTTATTTTCTTCATGTTTTTAATCGCCCGGTGCAGAATTTTATCCTGACGCTTTTTTTCTAAACGGGAGTGCAGTTCCTGCTTTTGTTTTAGTTGCTGCAATTCTTCCTGCATTTTTTGAAAATTCGCATAGCGTTCTTTTTTGATGTCACCGTTTTCCACCGCCTGCCGTACAGCGCATCCCGGCTCTTGCAGGTGCTGACAATCTCGGAACCGGCAATTTTGCGCAAATTCGGTAATCTCCTCAAAAGCTTCAGCCACCCCAAGATCGGCATCCCAAAGCTGGATTTCACGCATCCCTGGCGTATCGATCAACAAACCACTTTCCGGAAGTAAAACCATTTCCCTCTGTGTCGTGGTATGCCTTCCTTTGTCCACAGCGGAACGAAGGACATTCACACGTTGCCGTTCTTCACCAATTATACTATTGATGATAGTCGATTTGCCAACACCAGATGACCCTACAAGTGCGCATGTTTTATGCCCGGAGAAATAAGTCTGCAATTGTTCAATCCCCTGGTCATTGATCGCACTGAGAAGATGAATTGGCACGCCCATGGCCACTTCTTCGGTTTCTGCTATATAGTCTGCCACGTTATCACACAAGTCAGCTTTATTTAAAATGATGACAGGTGATGAGCCACTATCCCAGGCGACGGTGAGATACCGTTCAAGCCGCCGTAAATTAAAATCCGTATTAAGGGACGTGACAATGAACAGATAATCCACATTTGCTGCGATGACTTGTTCAACAGTATTGAGACCCGCTGCTTTGCGGGAAATTTTACTTTTCCGTGGAAGAACCGCTTGCACAATGCCTTTCCGCTCATTTTCGATGTACCGAAAAACAATCCAGTCGCCAACGGCAGGGAAAGCATCCTGTAATTTTGCTTCGTGACGATATTTCCCGGAAATTTCACAGACTATTTCATCGAATTCACAATAAACCTGCAGGTACTGCTTGTGCTCCAGAAAAACTCTTCCGGCATAAAAATCTTTGTTTGTAAATGGCTGAAACGCTGCTTCGAAGAAGTCATTCCAGCCAAGAGATATGAGATTCATTTTCTTTTATCACTGCTTTGTCGTTTATATTATTTATGCGGATATTTTACCGCGTGTCATAAATTTATGTGCCAAACTTCTGAAATCTTCAACAAAAGAATAGAACAACCGAGGGAAAACCATATTCATGTTTTAAGAAAACCATTTCCAAAATCCTCAATTACTCAATAATCCGTACAGACATGCCATCGACTACAGATTCGATAGGCGAAATACAAATCTTATCACCATTGGCGAGTCCCTGTCCGACAACAACCGTCTCTTTATTGACATATAAAATTTCAATCTTAGTCAAGTGCAGCGTTTCGTCATTTTTCACGATCAGGACCTGATTTTCATTGTGCAAAGCGACACGGGGAATCTCCACGGCATCTTTAAATGTTTTTCCCTGAATTTGTTCATTTAAAGCACCCTGGGAGTCCACTGTCCGCTGCACCTCCGTTTTTTTCACAGTAAACACGCGGATTTGCGGATAGGTTAATTCACGTTCGCGATGCTCACCAAAGGGGTTTGAAAAAAAGAGAATTACTATGATTGACATTGCGCCGAAGAGAACGACAAAAGGTAAAATAAACTTCAACGTGTATGTACGCAAAGAATGCTCCGCTGGAAAGCATTAAGGATTGGAGAATTTAACGGCAAAACAAGGGCATAATATGAAATGTTCGTAGCACAAAGTCAAGTAATGAGTAGAGCACTTATTCGAAGACCTGGTTTTTTATATCGTATTCGAATAAAAGTCGGACTTCAGGATCGATTTCTATTTTCTCAAGTGTGTCATCCAATTGAAATGTGAATGTTTCCCTCTGCCTTGTGCATCGCCCATGATGCAAGGTCTGCGTATTTTTCGTAAAAAAGAGAAAATCGAGAGGGAATTGCATCATGGGTGTATTCTGCTTTTGCTCAATTTTTATGTGCAGATTGTTTTGTGAATCCTGGAACCAGAAGATATGGAATTTTGGAATGCCGGGTTTGAAGAGCCATTGTTCAAAAAACCAATCGAAGTTGCGCCCGGTAGTCCTTTCACAAAGGGTTTGCCAGTCCGCAACGGTCCAGTTGGAAGCCGCAAAACGGTCGTTGGCATTTTTAAGTGCACTAAAAAATGCCGAATCACCCATTTCGTATCGCAGCATATGCACTACCCAGCCACCTTTTGTGTAGGTATTGGCATTGAGCAATTCGAATAAATTTTCCGGTTCTGTTTCGATGATTGCCCGGGTATGCAATTCTTCCCGTCGCAAGTAATTTTTCCGGCTCTGCTGCATTAATTTCCTGAATCGGTCAGGATTTGCGTTTTCAAAAAATTGCATCCCGAAATAGTTCGCAAAACCTTCGCTAAGCCAAAGCTGATTCCAATTTTGCGGTGTGAACCAGTCGCCTATCCATTGGTGGACAATTTCATGGGCGACTGTCACGTCTAAAGAAGCGTTTGCCGTGAAATTGTTTTCATTAAAAAATATCGCTCCCGCGTTTTCCATGCCACCAAAACGCGTCACAGCCTGCACGAGGGAAAGTTTTTCGTACGGATACATCCCGAACATGCGTGTAAAATAATCAAGCATTTGCGGCGCCTGGGCAAAAGCCTTTGCACCGTTCACCGAATCTTCGCGGAAGAGCCAATAAGTAAGGTCGATGGAATCAGCAATCGACTTGTGGGCAATTGTGAAATCCCTGGTAGCGCCAAAAACAATGCAATAAACCGGGATCGGCTCAGCCATAGAAAAGACCTGCGTTTTGGTGCCATCGCTCTGTATTTCCTCGTGCTCCAGGGGACCATTGGCTACAATTTTATAGGCTTGCGGCGCACGAATCGACAGCTTAACGCTGGCTTTATCTGCAGGATGATCAATTGAGGGCAGCCAATTGTGAGCGCGATTGGGCCAGTTATCGACGAAGAAAGAGCGCTGACCAAATTTGTTTTGTTGAATAAGAAGTCCGTCCGCAGGTGTACCGTGATAACTGATTTTCACAATGTGTTCGCGTTTTTTTGCCTTTGCGGTGAAGTCAATAACCAACTGATCATTTTGCTGGGAAAATGCTATTGCCTGCCCGTCGAGCACTACACTGTCGATGTGCAATGGGGCAAAGTCCAGATGCAGTGACCGTGCGTCTTTTTCACAGGAAAAATGAATGACGACGTTCGCGGAGATACTCTTACTGGAATCGGACAAGGTGAGGTGAATGTCATAGTGCAGAACATCAATGCCCGGCGGGATGCTGCTGGACGCAAGAATGCCGTATGAAGGGGCGCACAAAAACCCCAAAACCAGAATCAATTGGTGCACTAACTTAATCATTTCGTAATAGCTATTGGCCCGAATTGACGGTTGCGGGGATTTTCACGGTATCGTTGACACGCATGAATATCATGCCGATTCGTGTTTTGGTTTCCTGTAATTTTCGAGCGTAATCGTCGAGGTATTCATCCACAACCGCCCGGCTGGCACGGGAACTGGATGCATGGCGAAAAAGCACGTTGCCATAATCGTCACGGACGATGATACCCATGTGGGCGGAGATTATACCGGGGTAGGTGGTGACAATGCTGACGATTTCGCCACCCTGCAAATGTGCTTTTATGGAAGATAAAGCAGCTGCTGGAATATAATCCACGGTGAGGGTTTCTGGTGGTACAACAGTTGTTAATTCCTCTTCTGCAACTCCGTTTGATAAAAAGAATTTCTTACGGTCAATAACTTTCGTCATTTTTTTGCACTGGTCCCCTCCTACCGATGCGGTCACATCATGCAGAAGCCAGGCATTTTGTGGCAACCAATCTCCGATGGTGTAATGATTACGAGCAACATAGGACATTTCACCGTTTCGATACCGTATGCGCTGCAAATTATCGAACATTTCTTTGTAGGAATTTGAAATGCTCGCTGCTAAAACATGCTCACAGAAGGTCATGCAATCAAACCGTGCAAAATCGATGAGTGGATCGCGGTCGTATTTTGCGTTCGGCCCTTCTCCGAGAAGAAAAATTTTGTATGGAACACCGCGTCCCCGACTTGAAAAATATTGAATTCGTTCGTTCAATTTTGGCATCAATTTTTGTTGTGTTTGCAGCAATGTATCAAATTCTGCCGCAGAAAGTTCGTCGAGTTTTTTTAGCTTGTTTTTTATTTTTCTGGTTTGAAATCGTTTATTAACCGATCCAGTAATTGGCTCTTGAACGTGATAAATCTCCGCATTTTGGCTGAGAAATGGGGCCTTTTTCTTCTTTTGACCGCCAGTAAAAAGCTGTAGTTGCGTTTTCGTTAATGCCGAATCGGCTTCATCAACAAGAAGATAACCGTCATGGATTTCCCCACTGGGCATGATCCAGCCGTAGGCTTTTGGCATGAAAAGTACTGTACCGGGAAGAATCTTTTGCGGATTCGCAGAAACCGTGCGCCAGGCAATTTTTTCAATCCCAAGGGATGTGTAGCTTTCCTGTATTGCTTCGGATTCCAAAGCCATTGGACTGATCCGAAAATTTCCAAGTGGTTCATAGCTAAAATCCGGCTGCATTGGTGGTTTGAGGAGTTGTTTCGAGCAGGATGCAAACGAGATTGCCAAGAGAAGCATAGTGAGCTTATTAATTTTCATTGTATCACCACATTTTAAAACTATGACGCGATTATCGAAAAACAAGCAAATTCGGACCCTGAGCTTGCCGAAGGGCCCGAATTTGAGCGTGGAACCGGGCGTTTCGACACTTCGACTTTACTCAGTGCAGGCAGGCTCAACTTCCGGTTTATCCCTTTTTCGAAAGTCTCGACAGGGTTTGAAATCCTGTCAGAGTTAGTTTAAATTTTCATACAAAAAAAGCCAAGTGGTTTACTCGGCTTTTTCAAAGTGGAGACGGCGGGAATCGAACCCGCGTCCGAAGGACAAGCGCAGCAGAATTCTACATGCTTAGTTTATCGTTTGATTCTTACTGCGCATGGCACGGTAAACAAGGCCATTTTACAGCCAGCCTGTAAATCTCACTTCCAGAGTCCAGGCGGCAAAGGAAGCCAGCCACTAAAGTCGTCGCCCTTGCCAATCGCAGTGGCATCAAAAAGCAAGAACGTGGCTTAACCTAGTTCTTAGGCAGCCATAGCATATGAATAATCATCTGCATTTAATATTTAGTTGCCCGCTTATTTACGAGGGGCGAAGCGACCTCGGCATGCTATCTACGACTCTCGTTCCCCCGTCGAAACCATGTCGTCCCCGTTTCTGATCTGTCTGGAATATAACCATTCACCATTTCGGAAGCAAGCAGCATTGTTGTGATAAAGGTGCGACGCACTCGCGCTCTTACTATTGTGATAATGTTAATTCGGCGAAAGAATTTCTGGCATAATTATTCAACTTGAATGTCATTCCCGCAATGCCATAAGCGGGAATCCATACGTTTTAAGCTCAATCAACGATGGATTCCGTCTAGAAGCATGACGGAATGACGAATACCATTTATTTTCCACTATGTGTATGAAGTGCGTCGCACCTTCCAGTTTACGCCTTCGTTGCCTGTTCCAGCAGTTCTGTCATTCGGGCAACGAATTCATTTGGTGATTCCAGGTTGCCTTCCAGCAATTCTGCGCTTTCATATAGCTGCAGTATAGTTTTGCGCAGCAAAGGATCGGTACTACTTGCCAGATTCAAGCGGGAAAGGTTTTTAATAACACCGTGCTTCATATTCACTTCCAGAATGCGTTTGGAACCGGAGAAATCCTTGTTCATCATTTTCATCATTTTTTCCATTTGCGCATCCATGCCGTCTTTACCGGAGACCAGAGTCACTGCGGAATCGACGAGCCGTTTGGAGGCAACGACATCCTCAACTTTATCGCCGAGGGTTTCTTTGAAGACGTCGATCAGAGATTTGGCCAGATCTTCATTAAGTTCTTCTTTTTCATCCTTTTCATCGGAGGAGAGATCCAGATCTGCTTTATCAATGGATTTTAACGGCTTTTTATCGTACTCGTTGATGCCGGGCACAATGAAGACATCGATGGGCTCGGAAAGCAACAACACTTCGATATCGTTTTTCTTGAAATATTCCAGCTTGGGATTTTTCTCCAGGCTTTCGCGGTGATCGCCGGAAATGAAGTAGATTTCTTTTTGCTTCTCACCCATACGGCCGGTATAATCTTTCAGCGAAGTGGACTTGCCTTTTTCCGTTTTGGTCGATTCAAAACGCAGCAACTCAATTATTTTATCGCGGTTGGTGAAATCACTGTTCACGCCTGACTTGAAGAGAAGTCCGAAATTGCTGTTAAATTTTTCGAATTTTTCCGGTTCTTTTTCTGCCATTTCTTTGAGAAAGGCGAGAATTTTAGAGGTCAAAGTGTTCTTGATTTTCACCATCACCGGACTTGACTGCGTGACTTCACGCGAAACGTTCAGGGGCAAGTCTTCCGTATCTACAACTCCCTTGATGAAACGAAGGTATTCAGGCAACAGCTCCTTGCAATTATCCTGAATAAAAATTTTATTTGAGTACAAATGGATGGAGTCGAAATCGTCCGGGTTGCGGAAAAAACTCATCGGGGCGCTTTCCGGGATGAAAAGTAACGCTTTGAAGTTTACCGCGCCTTCGATATTTAACTGCAGGTGAGCTGCCGGATCCTGAAAATCATTTGAGACAAATTTAAAGAATTCGTTGAGTTCATCTTCCTTAATATCGTCTTTCGGGCGATGCCACAAGGCTTCAACAGTATTAACTTTCTCCTCACCAACATAAACCGGAAAATCGACGAAATTGGAGTATTTTTTAATGATATGCTTTATACGGTAATCTTCGGCGAATTCCCACGCGTCTTCTTTGAGTTTAAAGGTGATTTTCGTACCGCGATCCGATTTCTCAATTTCCTCGATGGTATATTTCCCACCGCCATCGGATTTCCACAGATACCCCTTCGAATCCGAATCTGCAGCCCGAGTCTCCAGGAGAACTTCATCGGTTACCATAAAGACAGAATAGAAACCGACACCAAATTGACCAATCATTTCGGCGTTGAGCTGCTTACCCTGTTGTTGCATTTGTTTGACAAATTCAAGCGTTCCCGAGCTGGCTACAGTACCGATTCGCTCGACTAAATCCTCGTGGGTCATCCCAATTCCGCTGTCGATTACAGATAACGTATGCTCCTCTTTATTTACCTCGATTTTGATTTTTAAATCGGCATTTGCATCGAGCACATCTTTGTCTGTAAGCATACGGAAGCGGATTTTATTTAATGCGTCTGAGGCATTTGAAATGAGCTCCCGTAAAAATATTTCTTTGTTCGTATAGAGAGAGTGAATAATCAAATGCAGCATTTGTTTCATTTCTGCTTTGTATTCAAACTCTTGCGCTTTCGTGGTTGTTTTTTTTGCCATTTTGGCTCCCTATAAAGTACTTTATTTTAACTTGAACGAAAAATAACGCTCGCATGAAAAAATTTAATCCATAAAAATAATACAGTAAGCGAGTTTATTTCAAGTTTTATGTATAATATTTTAAATTTTTTCACAATGTTGGATTATACGCTCCTGCAAAGCGATGTAATAGATGCATTTGCATCGCCTGGTTTTCAATACGGAAATGAGATCAAGAAATCGGAATTTATCCTTCGCGAACACCGGATTTAGTAACAGCACAATGGAAAGACACCTCTGGGAGCCGAAAATGTCACAATCGCAAAAATCGTGGTATAATGAATTAATAAAAATTTCCGAAAATTCACCCAATTATTACCCAACAAAAGCCTCTCACCTGCGTTCAGTGCAAGCATTGATCGCCGACCCATACAGCCAAATTCATCAACTCTTCATTCAGGAAAAAGGCCCATTACCAAAATCAAAGACTTTTACGACCCTATCAAAAGACTTGGCGTTTTATTTTTCGGGTTGCTGTCCATATGAGGACTTCAATCCTATGCCAGTCGGTGTAATTCTAAAAATTGATAATTGTTATGTGTCTCGCGCCCTCGCATGGTCTACATATGAAAACAACGCCTTTTTTTCGAACATAAAAATGACAAGCTTTTTTACTCCCGGGGTACACACCGTGCGTATCGAGCCGTTGAACAAAAATATCATCTTTGATGAAACAAGTTTCATCAATTTGACAATTATTGAGTTTTAGCTTATACCCAAATTGAAATCCCGTGTCCTGCGGGATTTTTCATACCTTCATTTAAAATAAAAATTCCCACCTCAGTTCACTTCAATTGCAAATCAGTATAGATTGACCTTAAACAAATCGATTTATCCGATGTCTACAGGATTATAATATTAATTATTTTTGATTCAGTTAGTACTTTCCATTAAAATTAAATCCCTTTTCTAAAATATTATGCAAACCTGATTCAAAAGGAGCCAACTATGTTGCCTTATTTTCTTTTCACGCTTTTATTCTGTACACTCGTTGTACAAAATCCTGCTTCACCATGTCAGAGCGAAGAAGCAATGCAATTTGATTTCTGGGTCGGTAAATGGCAATTAACCTGGCCTGGTGGGCAGGGAGGAACGTCAAAGGAACAATTTGGAACGGGAACAAATGAAATCACAAAAATTCTCGGCAGTTGCGTTGTTCGGGAAAACTTCGCATCGCCGCAAACGCAATTTAATGGAGAAAGCTACTCGGTTTATAATCCCGCAAAAAAAGTCTGGCAACAAACCTGGATTGATAACTCGGGGGCCTATTTACTTTTTGAAGGTGAATTTGCAGAGGGTAAAATGATTTTGCGGACCAAACCGGTTGAAACAAATGGGAAAACAATTGTTTCGCGAATGGTGTTTGAAAATATTACACAGGATTCACTGGATTGGAACTGGCAGCGTTCCGTGGATGGCGGTATAAACTGGACGGATTTGTGGACTATTCACTACAAGCGAATCGAATGAAAAAATCACTCTTCCGATTGAATATTTTCCACTGATTTGTAAATTAGCGCATGAATTGCGCAGAAAATTTATAAGTAAAAGCGAGAATATTTATGCCCCGTAAAATCAAAACCATCGTTTTTGATCTTGATGGAACCCTTGTCGATACCAGAGAGGATATAGCAAATGCAGTGAATGCCATGCTACTGCATTTCGGATTTGAGGCTTTGACCGTTGAAGAAGTCACCGACAAGGTCGGTCAGGGCATTACTGTGTTGCTGCAACGGGTTTTACCGAGCAGTGTGAGTGAGAATTTAGAAGCATTTCACACATTTTTTTATTCTTATTACGCTGCCCATGTGGCGGATTATTCGAAACCCTACGACGGCGTCGAAGAGACCCTGGCAAAGCTCTCCCATATCAAACTTGCCATTTTAACTAATAAATACCGGGAATTCGGGGTGCAATTGCTGGATTCGTTGCGTTTAACGCCTTATTTTGTTTCTGTCTATGGTGGTGGGCAACCCTATCCGGCAAAACCCGCTCCGGAGGCACTTCTCGCTTTGCTGGCCGAAATTGGCGTTGATCCTGCCGACGCAATGATGGTCGGTGATTCGCCCTCCGATATCCTCACAGGGCAGCGCGCAGGAACTGCAACCTGCGCAGTAAATTACGGTTACCGATCAGTGACAGAAATGCGCAATGCAGGAGCAGACATCTATCTCAATACTTTTAGTGAACTATTGGATTATGTGATCTGACAGGAAACAGCCCGGGGTTGTTTTAGAAACATAAAGGGAAATAAATCATGTCAAAAATCAGGCTGTCAGTAATTTTACTTTTGGCTTTTTTTGTCGTGATTCTGCCTGCACAGCAGCCACTTCAACTCGGTCGGCAAGTTCAAAACGAACGAATTAAGCTACAGGGTATCGTAAATCCTATTTCACACAACCAACCTCCCAATCATTTCACATCAAATCAAAATATTGAAAATCCAGCATTTGATGACCAGGCTCAGACTGCCATCGCACAGTCGGAAAGCAATGGCTTTTATCTGGTTCAGCATATTTCTCAAAATATTGTAAACGGCCAATTGAGCACCAATGCAACAGGCATCACCATTTACGATTTGGATGGAAATGCAATTGAAAAATATTCAGAAATTTGGAGAGGCGATCAGCCGGAGATATCTGATAAAGTGACTTCGGTTTACGATGCTGCTGGAAATATAATACAGAGCATTACCCAGGAGCGCTCGGGTACTTCTGATCAACCTGCTTTGGAGAATCGTTCACGAGATCGCTACGAGTACGATTATGCGGGCCGGAGGATCAACGCGCTATTCGATATTTGGTATGAGGGCACATGGCTTGAATCGGCTAGAACGAGGTCAACATTTGATGAATATGATCGAATGACTGAAGAAGTCCGGTCCTATTTTCTGCCCAATGGTACCGGCTGGGAATTGGGAAATAGAATTGTAAATTTATTTGATTCACTGGGCAACCTCATTGAAATAAGGCGGGAAAGATGGTCCCCAAAAGATAGCCTCTGGCTTGCCTATTGGAGAGGAATATACACCTTTGATGAGGCCAATAGAATGATTCATGATAGCTATGAATCTTCCAGTGGCTATGACACATTAGTAGTTGAACACCAGTCTTTTTACACTTACGATGATGCTGATAACAGGATTGGGGTATTCACTCAAATTCCGGTCATGAATGCCGGACAGGTGCTCTCCTGGGAAAACGACAGCCGTATTACCAGTACCTACGATGTAAGCGGAAACAAGATCAGCGAGATTGAGGCAAAATGGCAGTACGACGAATGGAGTAAAGTCCGGTTTGAAGAATCCACTTTTGATGCCTTTCACAATCAAACTGAATACTTGAGGGAAAATTGGGACGGTGACCGGCTGTTAGAGTATTATAAGGTCAGTAAAAAGTACGATGCGCTAAACAATCTCATTGAAAAACTTACAGAAAAATGGAATCCTTTTTTCCAAAGTACATACACAAAAGATGAATACAAGTTCGACGAATACAAGAATATGATTGAATTTGTCTCATCGAGTTTTGCAAATGAGGCCTGGACGATCCTCTCAAAACGGATGTACAAATATACAAATAAACTCTCCACTCCTGAAGAGAATCCTCGATACACGGAGCGCCAGGCTGATTATCTGATCGTTTATAGTTCCGAGTTCAAAGTAGATATTGCTCCATTTATTCAATGGCGAATGAGTCAGGGTTTGAGCGTTTATACATGTGAAATCAAGAAAATTGACGACGCTTTTAGTTATTGGCCACAAAAGGAAAAAGCGCTTCGGGAATTCGTGACCTACGCCCAGATCTACTGGCCTGCCCCTGCCCCCAGATTCCTGCTCCTTGTGGGGAATCAAGAAAAAATACCATCCTTTCAGGTAAAATTTCAAAATTCTGTCAAGGATTCTGTGGCTGTCGATGAATGGTTTGCAGTGAATTGCTTTGATACGCAGGAGATACCATCCCTCGCTATTGGCAGGTTTCCGGTAAATAACACGGAGGAGCTGCAACAAATCATTCATAAAACAAAAACATTGGAAGAAACACCAGCGGAAGCGGACTGGACTGACCTGTTTATTTTTCTCAGCGATATCGATGCAGCAACAGTTAATCAGGATGACTATGAAATTTTGTCTGCAAATTTTATTAAAAATACTTTACCTGAAAATTTTCGCACAGTCCAAATGGATATTCGGGAAACGTCACCAAATTATGCCACAAAGCAGCAGTTTATCGAAGCGATAAATCAGGGAGCAATCAACCTTCTCTACAACGGGAGAGGCAATGCCTTCGCACTTTCCAGCACGGATTTTTTCACGGCTGATGATGTCGATTCGCTAACAGCTAACAATAAACCGTGCTTTTTTACAGCCCTCGGCGTTGATTTGGTTGCAGAACCGTCGGATAGTGCTACCTTAGCCACAAAATTACTAACATCTCCCGATAGAGGAACAGCGGCAATTTTAACTTCCAGCGGCAGGAACAGTGCAGATCAAAATTTTCTGGAAAGTTTCTATTTACGCATGTTTTTGTATCCGGATTTGACCATTGGCGAGGCCATCCTGCAGGCAAAGCAATTTAGCCTGCCGCAGGGAGCTTCTCCAGATCACGCCATAAGACGCTACACGCTTCTGGGTGATCCCAGCTTGAAGATCCCCTTCTCCGAGATTTCAAATATTGAATTTACTGAACCACTAAAAAGCGCAGAACACCAGGCAGATTATCTGGTGATTTACGCAAAACAATTTGAGCAGCCACTGGATTCATTTATTTCCTGGCGGGAGAAGCAAGGTTATAAGATGAAACGTGTTGATGTACGAAAAATATTTTCGGAGTTTTATGAGTCAGCAAGCCGATCAGAAGCAATCCGTGATTTTATTAGTTATACAACCCGATACTGGAAAAAACCAGGTCCAAAACATGCCTTGTTAGTTGGAGACCTTGAGCATATTCCATCGTATCGTGTTCGATCAACCTCCGAAGGCGACCCTGAATTCATCTCCATTGATGAATGGTTAACCGTCAGCACTTTTGAAGAGGACGACATACCGGATATTGCAATTGGCCGCTTCCCCGTCAACAACACGGAAGAATTAAACCGTCTCATCGCCAAAACAACGTATTTCGAAGACAGTCTTACTTTTTATTCCTGGCCGAAAGCATTCCTTATGGTGAACGATGCGCATACCAATTCAAATAATCCCGAACTGTTCGAAAAACTGGCCGAGGATTTCATTGCCACTATTTTGCCTGCCCAATTTAATTTTTCACGAATTGATTTACGACCAACGGCTGAATATTATGGAACGCGTCAGGACTTGTTTGCTGCTCTGAACGAGGGAACATTGTTTTTCAATTACTTTGGACATGGTAGCCCGTCCTTCTGGTCGCAATCCCGTTTTTTTACGGTGAACGATATCGTATTGCTTTCCAAAACAACATATCCTTTCATCCATACCTCGATTGGGTGTAGCCAGGTTTATCCGGAATTAGGAGAACGATCACTGGTTGATGAATTACTAAAATATCCACATGCCGGGGCTGTTGCGGTATTGGCTTCTTCAGGTGTCAATGTAGTAGAGCAGAATTTTATTCAGGAGTTTTATAAACTTGTTTTTGCTTCGCCAGCACTCACAATTGGAGAAACCATTTTGATTACAAAATCCCGACTTTTGGCAACCCAATCCTCTTCCTCGGCAATGGTGCGGCGCTACACTCTGCTCGGGGATCCTGCGCTTCGTTTTCCACTGCACGGCGTTACTGCAATAGATAATCGGGACGAAGAGCCATCTCCACTGGAAATGTCGCTCTCGCAGAATTATCCTAACCCATTTAACCATAAAACAACCATTCTCTATAGTTTGGCAAAACCGGCACATGTCGTATTGAAAGTCTATGATCTGCTGGGAAGACAAGTTGCCGTTTTAGTCGATGACAAACAGTCGGCTGGAACACACAAAATTAATTTTGTTCCCTCCAATCTTGCCAGTGGTGTTTTCATTTGTCGATTAGACATAAACGGCCATGTGGCCCGTCGGAAGCTTTTATTTTTCAAGTAAAAAAATTCCGGATAAAAAACGACGAAATGCTGTAAACTTCGATGCAGAAATGTGTAATTATTACACATTTCTGAAAAATACATTGCATAATTTTCATCCATCTCCATGCCTTAAAATCGGTGCTTTATCACGTTTAGGCTCGAACAAACGCGTTCTAAAAAGTGGCATTTAAATTGCCAAAGTTCGATAACAGAACGCCTTTTCGAATGGAGATAAACATGCGTCTTTTTAAATTTTCTTCCGTCGCTTTGTATCTTTTTTCTCTTCAAACGCTCTGTGCTTCGTATCCAGTAATAGACAATCCGCAGCCGGCGTCATTGGAACAAAAAAAGCAGCTGCACACCGTTATTGAGCAAGCACGCACCGTTATTGCTCATCTTACAGAGCAGGAAATAACGAACCGCTTTGGCAGTCCTCAGTCAATTCAGACGAGTATCGAAGAGAATAAATATATTGGTGAAACCGAGAACGTATTTCATGTAATCAGATATAATGACTACCAATTTCGCATTTTCCGCTCAAGCGATTCACAATATGAATTTATCACCCATTTTTCAATTCTGAGCAGTAATGATGGATTAAGATGGGGAATTCAAACCGGTATATCTGAAGCGCAGCTGCGTTATTTGTTTGGTACACCGGAATTTATTAGTGATGGAATGCTCGTTTACGAAGATGCCGGTGAGGAGCTTTCGGGGTTAATTGCCCACGTGCAAAATGGTAAAGTTATTCAATTGGATTTCTGCTTCTACTATGAATAAGGATTTAAACCTGTGTGCCCATTTCACCTAAATTTACACGGAAATGGGCATAATAATTTTTCAGTGCAGAATTGCTCACACTGAGAAATAGGGTAGTTTTGATGATTTGCCGCACTTTCCCTCTTGAAATTTTTACATCCTTCCCCTTTAAAATCCCGGGATTATCTTTCGCCTCCATCAAAGTAGCAATTGCCAGGAACAGTGGTAGCAAACAGAAAATTCGAATCCTGAATAAGCGACGGGGGATCGAGAGGGAATACGACAAGGCGTCGTCCAGATGCTGTGCTGCCCTGGAGATGAGTGCATTCATGGTTTTCTGTGCGTTTTCCCGATTTTGCGGCAGGAATAAATCTTCCGGCTCAAATCCATTTTTTGTCATCATTTCCTGTGGAATGTAGCACCAGCCTCTTTTGTAATCCTGCCAACAATCTTTGATGATATTTGTCATTTGCAAACCTAGTCCAAAGGACACGGAATGAGCCTTCAAGTTTTGTTCGATCGATTGTCGAATAGCCTTGGAAGAATCCAGGAACAGGCGTGTTAGCAATATTCCCACCGTTCCGGCAACATAATAGCAGTATCGGTTCAGGTCATCTACTGTTTTTGAAAAATACAGTCGTTGTTTAACCGCGGATTTACGTCTCAAAACCTCCGACATGCCATCAGACATTTCGATGATACATTCGCGAATTGCATTCCGGTGTTTTTCAGGTAATTGCAAATAGCACAGCACAACCATTTGTGTATGATAAATCAGCTGAACATCGTGACTTGTTTCCTCTGCAATTTTGGGAGAATTTCTAAAATCTGTGATCCAGCTTTCGATAGCAAGAGTGTCAAAATTTCGAAGTGAAAAAATAGATTTATAGGAATTCAACAGTCTTTGTTGGTCTTTCGAATTTACAAAAACTGTATCTTCAATGGTGTCGGCAATACGACAAAAAAGATACGCGTACAGGACACTGCGATACAAATCACCCCGTAAAAATGCAATATTCAGAGCAAATGTACGGGATACTTTTGTAATAATAAATTCGCAATAGCCATGGGCTTGGATAATCTGTTGGTCGGTTGTATTTCCGATCATAGCTGATGAGCTCGCCTTATTTTAAAATGTCAATCCAGAGGCAATTTAGCGCTATACCAGGCTTGCATATCCCCTTCGATATGCTTCAGGTTTGTAAAACCGATGCTTTTTAACATACGCAAAGTGGCAACTGTTCTACCACCGGAGTAGCAAATGGCGGTTATCTCTTTATTTTTATATTTTTCCAGCTCAGCCAAACGCGCCTTTATTGCGCCGATGGGAATATTCACTGCACCGGGAATATGGCCTTGTTGGAACTCGCCTTCGGAGCGCACATCCAATATGAAAACTTCTTCCTTTGCATTGATTTTTCGCATGATCTCCTGTTGAGTAATCAGCGGAAATCCCCAGGGATCCGTTTTTGCCACTCCCGCCGTTACTTTTATTTCATCAGAATTATTCGAGGGTTGGTACTTCACCTCGTCGGACGAACATGATATTAATTGTGTAATCAGAAAAAATGGTAAACCATATTTCAAAATTCGGTGCATTATCGTCTCCCTTTTTGGAATTAATGAATACGTGCAGTGAAAATATAAATAAAACCATTGCAAACAAAAGAACTTTGTTGAAGTCTTCAATTGTTTTAATTTAAATTACAGCAATTTAAAACGCATTTTCGCTGGCGATTGCCGCCAATTTTTTTAATTTTCATAGCTCTTCCTGAGCTGCGAAACAAAGAGATGCATTGATCGTTACAATGATGCAATTCGATCCCAATTTTCTGTTTACACTTCATCAAACAAAAATTTTAAGGAGATTGTGCAATGGCAAAGAATGCACAAAGTCCCAAAGAGAAGCGCCGTCTTAGCTGGATAATTTTGATCCTGTTTTTAACGCTTTGTGTTTTTTTTCTGGTTCTTACTTTTTACTGGAGCGCGGAGCCTGAACTTTTCGATGTTTACAAGGCAGCACAACAAAAAGCTAGTTCAGAAAACACACAACTGGTCACTGGTTACGTAACAACCAACACGTTGATTAAAATTTCAAAAACAATTCTGGAAAAAAGAGGGGGTTATATCAGCAACGATGTCACTCCTCCGGGTATTTTCATGGATAACATCCCAAACTGGGAGTTCGGCGTACTCGTACAAATTCGAGATTTCACCAAAGCGTTGCGCAACGATATAAGCCGCGCACAAACACAATCCATCGAAAATCAATTTCTCGCCAAAGCAGAGCCACAATTTAATGTGGACAGCAACTCCTGGCTTTTTCCCTCAGCGGAAAATGAATATTATGATGGTATTGAAGCGCTCGAAAGCTATTTGCAACAACTCACCGACCGTCGGGATGAAAACACACAATTCTTCGCGCGGGCGGACAATCTGCGGGATTGGTTACGTACAGCGGCCAACAGGCTCGGCAGCCTTTCGCAGCGTTTAAGTGCAAGTGTAGGCCAGGAACGTATCAATACGAATTTAGCGGGTGAGGCGGAGGCTGTGCAATCCACCTATGAACCGGATATAATCGATGTGAAAACGCCGTGGATGCAAATCGATGATGTTTTTTACGAAGCCCGCGGGACATGCTGGGCGCTTATTCACTTGCTGCGCGCTATTGAAGTCGATTTTGCAGAAGTATTGAAAAAGAAAAATGCCACACGCAGTGTGCAGCAAATAATCCGTGAACTGGAGGCAACGCAGCGTACTGTGTGGAGCCCGATGGTACTTAACGGCTCTGATTTTGGTTTTTTTGCCAACTATTCCCTGGTGATGTCCTCTTATATTTCCCGTGCCAATGCAGGGATAATCGATTTGCGGGAACTGCTCAGTCAAGGCTAGGAATTAAACGGGAGAATTTCTTCAGTGGGATTCTCCCGTTACATGCTTATTATCTCCCGTATGCCACTTCCCATCCCAATTCCATACTTCGTACCGATTGGTCATTGGAAAATATGCTGGCCTTCTCTCTTCCAGTCGCTTATCGAACTGGATACGAGTCCCGTATCGTGGTTCTGTTGCTCCCACACTACCGGCACTTATCGAGCCTAAAATATATAACTTTGCGCCCTTATTTTCGTGCCAGAATTTACGAACACGAAATTGTCGTCCTGCAAAAAAAGCTCCTTGCAAATGCAAATCACCAGGTCCAGTGATTTGCGGGTCCGAAATGATTATATCTTTCGCCGACATAACACAAGGTAATCCTCAGCGGAGCCATATACACGAGGATCAGTTTTATAGACCAGGGAGCCATCTATCAAAATGTCTGCTTTCGAAGACACCATAACTTTCCCTGCAAGAACACCTTGCAAATGGAGCTTTGCATTGGGTAATCCAAGTAAAACCACGGTCGCATCGGCCAGTCGAATAATATGTTCCTGCGCTTCCGATTTTGATCGCCAGGAAATGATACCCGATCTTTGAAACCGCAACCAAGTCTCTTCAGAAAAACGGTACGTAAGCGAATCATCGATTTTCTCATCGAAAGCATCAAATCCCCTTGGCAATTTTATTTCATCAATTCCCGTCTCCAGGCCAGCGACAAATATGGAATCCCGTTGAGGAATAAAGGACAAGCTGAACGCTCCCGATGTCTGGACACTGTGTGCAGAAGTCGTTACCTTGCCGCGGAATTGGGGGCGACGACCAAAATTGGTGATTTTGAAAGCAGAATTGGAATGAAACCGGCCATCAAATTCATCATCGTGCAAAACAATCCGCGGATTCCAGAAATCAACAAATTTTGCATAATGCGAAAATGCCATTCGTCGCATATGTGTTTCTGTTGCAGTGGATAATCCCATGTGCTCTTTTTTGATTTTCACAACGACTTCATCAAACTGTGTTGGTTTTTCTGCCGGAATATTTTTGAAATCGAAAATGTACTCCGATTCCTGCCATTCCCAGCGAATGGTCGTGTCCTGTTGCAAATCCAGGGGAAAATCGTGTAATATTCTCTCAAGTTTCTCACTTAATTTTTCTTTTTCGGTTGATGTGATCGAAAGAGTAGCCGGCTGTAAACGATAATTTTCATCAAAGATATCAGCAGCAATTGTGTGTGTCATCGGCTTCGGCGCATAATCGAAAGCAGAACGTAAATCGGCTGGCTTGGTCGCAATGGCAAGATCATTTGGTGTGGGAGATGCAATGGATTCCTCATGCATGTTATCCATTGGAACCAATGGCGTTGGCGGGATGTCACTTGCTTGCGATTCTGTACTTCTCGCATCCAGAAGTCCTCGATTTTCACCGAGGCGCTGCATTGAACCTGTATTTTTCAACATTTCTGCACGATTACGGGATTCATCACTTGGTCGCACGAATCCATTTGCCGTAAATTCAATTTCCTCTGGTGGCAGGAACACAAACTCAATCGCCGATGGATGGATGCTGTTCTCTGCATCAAAAACGAGTTTAAGGATTTTCGCAATCACAAGTCCTGACAAAATATGCAACAACAGCGATATCGCTAGTGCCCGTCGATACCGTATTTTCCACTGCAAGGAAAAATTGAAGCGAAAAGGAATTTTGTTGAATAATGGTGTAAGCATGCACGAAGCCCGCATGAATTAACAAATGCTGAAACCTGGTTTATTTGATAATTGTTATTGGAACAACCGATCTTTTTTGCTCAGAAATAAAATTTAAAAAGTAACGTCCTCCAACAAGCGAAGGAAGTTGAAAGGTCGTTTGCGATCCCTCCATCTGATTAAATTGATGGACTCTGCGTCCCCGGATATCAAACAGCTGTATCGCAAAAAAACGCTCATCATTTGGGTTAAAAAGATGCATAATTCCATCAATTCCAATTGGGTTTGGATAAACAGCAACCGTTCGCGCTGCCTCAGTAAAATTTGGATTTTCGGTGATAAAACTCGGCTCAGTTTGCAAGCCATAATATTCTGCAATGCCGGTTAGAATCGCCGCAGCTGTCCGATCGAATTCTCCTGCAGTATCACAATTACCGTCTTCGTAGGTTAGTGCCATCACTGCAGCATTGTGATACAACCAGAACCAACTTTCCGGGTAAAGATATGGCGTACCGCTCGTCCACGTGACCATGTAATACCATGGCTCAAATCCCGAGGGCCACTGGTCATAAACCGCACCAACGAAATCCCTTTCCATATTCTCATACTCAACAGACGTTCCTGCAGCATCATGAAAGACAAAATACCGTTTGCATGCGTAGGCAGAATGCATATTCAAAGCAACTTCGATTGGATTTTCCTCATCCATATTTTTTTCAAAAAGAGTACGTAAAACCAGTACTTCCTGTTCGGGAACCGCAGCAAACCAATTGCTTTCGAGATCAACCCCATTTGCATTTTCCCGTGGATAACCGAGTTCAACACCATCGGGGTTATACAATGGCACAATATTAAAGACACAATTCGCACGCAGAAGCCGGGCTAATTCCGATTCACCAGTCAAGATTTTGATAATTTCATTTGTCACCCATGTAGACTGCACTTCCCCTGGATGTGTTCGAGCATGAATTGAAATGCGAATTCGTGGTGAAATTGCATAATTGGTGTCTGTTATCGTCACCAACCAGAGAGCACGATTTTGTGTACTAGCACCTATGGAGTCAACTTCAACGTATGGGCATTCTTGCCAGCGCTGTAAATCCACAAGCAACGTATCATAACCATAACCCCAGGCGTGTCCAAGTATTTTGAAGGTCTTCGCCGCATAGTCCGGATCAAATCCACATTTATCTTCAATTGCATAAGTTTTTTTCTCCACTTCTGCCAGCAAAGACGAATGAAACAATAAAAAAAGAACGATTATCAATTGTATCAATTTCATGCTTACTCCCAGCATAATTTAATGAACCCCAATAGTGTCTAATCCCGCATTTTTTCGAATATTGTGCTTATTTCGCCTATATAGAAAAAGCAGAGTAGCAATTGTACAGCGTAATTTGCCTTCTGCTGGCCGGCTTTCGAGCTAACACCTTGTTTGCTTCGCATTGCATGAAGCAGGATAGGGCTATAGTATATCAACTCTAGGCGTTTTCCGCAAGTTCGATGAATTCCATGTTACTAAACCAATGGGGCGTATATTAAACAAAAAAATTAATCCAAACATCTGGTTTCGATCTGCATTTTAGACCATCACTTGGTGTTTTTCCCCGGTCTTCAACGCTTTCAAAGCAAAAAAAACAACAAGTTATACATTGGCATGTTGCTTGCCTGCCCTTGACTCGTTCAAACATAGAAAGCAATTTCATAGTGCAATGGAGTTATGAGGTGGAAGAAATAGCAGACTGTCGATCTGTCCGTGAAATTATTAAAACATTTGCCTGGAGTGTACTATTTATTATGCTGCTGGCATTTTTTATCAATTGCGCCATCGTGGCCGATGAATTAAACATGGGAATTTTGCAATATATATCCATAAGTATTTTATCTTTTCTTGAAGAAAAATTTTGGGGTATAAAATTTTTTAGCCATTCTCTTAACATTTTGGGCATTCTAACATTCATCGTTGCACTTTTTGTCAACTGATATACCCACATGCGGGTTCACGGTTTGAAGTTCCTACCAATTTGGATGATATACTCTCCTAAAAAACAGCCTTGCCAAGTTAAATTGGCAAGGCTCTGATGTAAGTGGTCTCCCCCGTCTTTATATAATGAAATTTCATGTGCTCAAAATTTAATCGCTAACTACCCTCCTGCACAAGGATTGCAACCAAGATTTAATCATCGTTTTGAAAATTTAATACAAATAATAGTAATTACTGTATATCCATCATTCATGCAAATGGAAATTTGGCAGGAATTTCCTGGCACAGAAGTTCCTGCAAACAGCAGGGAATAATGAATAGGGTATAGATTCATTGGACTAAATATGATAAGTCAGGACTTGCTATCAATTATAAATTTCCATATTTTTTGAAAAATTAATTAATGATTCATGCATTTCAAAAGGTGAAAAATGGAAAAGATTTTTAAACTAATTCTTGTACTCAGCCTATCCTTATCAGCCTGTTCAAAAAATGATGGTTGCAAAGAGTTGGAAGCAGAAAAAAGTGAATTACTAAAACAAAAGGGTGAACTCGTTGCTCAAATGGAAAAAATGAAAGAGGATTTGGCTTTCTATAAAAGAGCGGACACAAATCTCAACTTTCTTTCTTCCCATATGAAGGGTTTGAAAGCAAAAATTATCACCAATTATGGTGACATCGAAGTCGGTTTCGAACCTTACAAAGCGCCCATCACCTGCTTTGCCTTCATCGAACGTGCTGAGAATGGATTTTATGACAATACCAAATTTCATCGAATAATGGCCAATTTCATGATTCAGGGTGGGGATCCCAATTCGAAAGATAATGACCCCACAAATGATGGATTGGGCAGCCCTTTGATTTCGATCCCGCATGAATTTAATACAACCAAACATATGCCGGGTGTGCTCTCAATGGCACGCGTCTCCGATGTGCGAATGGGTGCCGGCTCACAGTTTTTTATCATGCACGGCACAGCACCGCACCTTGATGGACAATACACTGCTTTCGGTAAGGTGCTAAAAGGAATGGATGTAGTCAATACAATCGCAACGGTACAGACAGCTGAAGCGAACCGCCCGGTAAAACCCGTAATCATTAAGACGATTGAAATCATTAAACAATAAAACACTCTCTGAAAGTGGCCATTCCGATGATTCGTGAAGATTACATCATGCGCATGATCGAGCAGTTCATGCAAGGTCTTGCGCTCATACTTTCCAGCAAACTGAAAGAACGCTGGAAAGAAATGGATGAGAATATTGGTGCACTCTGCGAAAAATTGCTCGGAACAGATTATCAGATGTTCCGGCATGTGGAACCGGAAGATATTGTGGATTTATTGCGCAACGGAACGTTCGTCGATCCAGCCAGGGCTTTCGTCCTGGCCAGGCTTTTTTATGAGCAAGCCGATGCGTTAGTCAAACGTGAGCAGCTCCTAGCAGCGCAAACGCTGTTTTTTAAAGCAGCGATTTTATTTATGGAAATCATTCGCAGTGGCAATCAGCAATTGTCATCACAAAGCCAAGAAAAGGTAGAAGCTATCATTCCCCACATTCCCCGCGCATTGCAGACCGTTGCATTCCAGCATCGCCTGTTTGAATATTATGAATTGACTGGTGCGTTCGCAAAAGCAGAAAACATTTTATTCGAATTGGCCGAAAAAGACGTTGCGGGCATTTTTGAAGACGGGATACTTTTTTATAGCCGAGTAGCAAAAAAAACAGAGCACGAGCTGGAAAAAGGCAATTTCAGCAATGCAGAAGTCGATGAAGGCAAAGCGGACTTTATTCGAAAATTCATGCGAACGAAATCTTGAGCTTTTGTGATCTCATTTGTAAAATTAAACGGGCTTTTCTCAGATCATCGCGAACCCGATGGTATCTTTTAACCTAAGATTTCCGTAAAAACGCCGTCATTGCCGCTTTTGCTTCTGCACTGTGTAACAATGTGCTAAAGACCTGAATCTCCTCATATAACATTTCTTGCACTGCTTTTTTCGAAGCTGATTTCATCAGTGCTTTGGTTTGGCGCAATGCCAGTGGTGGTTTTGCTGCCAGTTTTTCAGCCGTTGCCAACGCGTGTTCCATTGTTTCAGCATCAGGACATGCCGAATTTATGATCCCCAGAGTCTGTGCAGTTTCAGCATTAAAAGGCTCACCCAACATCAACAACTCTGCTGCCCGGCGGTGGCCGGCTGTTTGGGGGAGCAACAGGCTGCAGGCGTTTTCCGGACATAATCCCAGATTGATGAATGGCAAAATGAACACCGCCGATTCGCCAGCATAAACTAAATCACAATGCAAGAGAAGCGTTGTCCCGATACCAACCGCCGGGCCGTTCACGGCGGCGACCAACGGCTTTTGCAAACCCACGAGGGTCCGTAGAAAGCGAAATCCGGGACTGTCCTTACTTGTCGGCGGTTTTTCCAAAAATTCACGCAAATCATTTCCCGCTGTGAAACACGACTCGTCACCGGTTATCAGCAGGACATGAACGTCCGGATCGTTGTCAGCTGCAATCATTGCATCGGATAATGCTGTGTACATCGCCTCATTAATGGCATTTTTCTGATGTGGGCGGTTGAATTTCACTGTGCAAATATGGTTTTCTTCCGTTACCAGTATTTCTGAGGTGGGCATGACTTCACTCCTTTTTTATGACAAGCGTTCAATTTTTCTGATTTGGAAATAACTTGCTTTTTGCATTAATATTCAAGATTCTTTTGTTTTTATTTTTGAGTTTGTAAACCGGTCCTGGATATATGCATGAAAGACAAAATACCCCTTCTGGATTTCACGCCAACACGCGAAGCCATAATCGAACCATCAATAACGACAAAAGCAATTGACGCGCCGGAGCACTGCGTTCTGTGTTTTTTTCAGGAAGTGCTGTCGCGATTATCGCAGCAAGTGCCATTCAAGCAAATTGCCCGGCATCGATCGGAAATGGGCACACACCCCCTTTGGGAATTTGAAATGAACGGTAAACGCATCGCGGCATTTCATCCCGGTCTGGGCGACGCATATGCTGCAGCCATGTTCGAAGAAATCATCGCACGCGGTTGTCGAAAATTCATCGTTGTTGGTAGTTGTGGTGTGCTCGACGACGATCTCACCATGGGGCATGCCCTGGTGCCTGCTTCGGCAATTCGCGATGAGGGCGCTTCTTATCATTATTTGCCGCCATCCCGTGAGGTGGAAGCATCGCCTGAAGCAGTGACAGCCATTGAACAGGTTTTGCACCGCCGAAAGATTCCGTTCATTCGTACAAAAACCTGGACAACGGCAGGATTGTATCGGGAGACGCGGCAACGTATGCAAACACGCAAAGATGAAGGCTGTCTGGCTGTTGAAATGGAAGCAGCATCGCTCTTTGCCGTGGCAAAATTTCGCAATGTCACCATTGGGCAACTCCTCTACAGTGGGGACTCACTTGCCGGTGAAGAATGGGATTCCCGTGGATTTACCAAAGATACCTCATTGCGGGAAAAAATGTTCTGGCTGGCTGCCGAAGCTTGTTTGGCGATTGGAGATTAAATTATGAACCACGCTGATTACTGGATCGATAAACTCCACCTTTCAGCCCACCCGGAAGGCGGCTACTTTCGTGAAACCTACCGCGCTGAGGAGAAAATTGCACACCGAGCTTTACCAGATCGTTTCAATGGCGATCGTAATTATTCGACAGCTATTCATTTTCTTCTTAAAGGAAATCAAAAGTCCCTCTTTCACCGTATTCAGGCGGATGAAATGTGGCATTTTTATTCCGGCAGTGCACTCACAATCCATGTGATCACTCCTGATGGCAAATATAGCACCCTTCCGCTCGGCCCGGATGCAGAATCCGGACAATGTTTTCAACAGCTTGTACCAGCAAACACTTGGTTCGGTGCTACCGTAAATGATAGCAGTTCTTTTTCCCTTGTCGGGTGTACCGTTGCCCCCGGTTTTGATTTTGCAGACTTCGAATTTGGCAATAAAAATTGGCTGATCAAATTATGTCCGGCACAAAAGTCGCTTATTGAAAGTCTAACAAAAGACGAATGAATTGCATTGTTTTCTATGTCAGGAATGATTATTTATACGCACGTTTAAGAAAGTTATTTTCATCTATGCGCGTTTAGTTGTCCATAAAAAAGAATTCAAATCGTTTGAGTAAAAATTTAACCCTAGGAGCCCCGTAATGACTCAGCCGCAACCTGGCCAACAGCAAATCAATATTGAGCTTGGTGAAAAGGAAGCACAAGGTATTTATTCCAATCTCGCGCTCATCACACACTCCAATGCAGAATTTGTCATCGATTTTACCCGCTTGGTTCCCGGCGTGCCAAAATCAAAAGTATATGCCCGCATCATTATGACACCACAGCACGCAAAAGCGCTAATGCTTGCATTGAAGGAAAATATCGAGAAATATGAGAGCAAATTTAAAGAAATTCAATTAACCGGAAATGAAGGTGCAAAACAATTTGGCTTTACACCAACCGCATCGGAAGAAAAATAGTTCTGCATTTTTATTCATTTCCATCTATTTTTATCACAATTCACTTGAACGAATTGGGAGACAATGGAAAAAGAAAAAGTACTTTTTATTTGCACACATAATTCAGCCCGCAGCCAGATGGCAGAGGGTTTGTTACGGTTTCTTGCCAGCGATCGATTTGATGTTTACAGCGCCGGTACCGAGAGCACATTCGTCAAACCCTTTGCTATTGAAGCGATGCAAAAAAAGGGCATTGATATTCGAAACCAGACGTCTGATGTTATTGACAAATACATGGAAATGGATTTCGATTATGTGATTACGGTCTGTGATCATGCCAGGGAGACCTGCCCTTATTTTCCGACAACGCATCAGCAATTGCATTGGGGATTTGAGGATCCCTCCGATGCCAAAGGTGATGATGCATTTGTATTATCCGAATTTTGCAGAGTTCGCGATTTAATTGAAGATAAGATTCGCAGCTACTTTCAAATTGGTTAGACCGCATTAAAAAAAAACTTATCCCAAATCCAGTCTTTACCATTTTTCCGATTTCTATACCACAATTAACAAAAAGTGACCGCCGTGAAAGAATTCCAACGCATCGATCGTTTGCCACCGTACGTATTCGCCATCGTCAACGACCTGAAAATGGAAGCCCGTCGTGCCGGAGACGATATCATCGATCTCGGCATGGGCAACCCCGACCAGCCGCCCCCCCCGCACATTATCGAAAAATTGGTGGAGGCAGCGCAAAAACCGACCAACCACCGCTACTCGGTTTCCCGGGGTATCTACAAACTTCGCCTGGCTATTTGCGACTGGTACAAACGCAAATTCGACGTGGAACTGGATCCGGACTCGGAAGCCATCGCCACCATCGGTTCAAAAGAAGGACTTTCCCATCTCATGCTGTCCATCATCAATCCTGGTGATGTGGTGTTTTGCCCGAATCCCGCTTACCCGATTCATCCGTACGCTGTCATTATTGCTGGTGGTTTAATTCAGCATATTCCCATGGGCAAAAATGAAGATTTTTTTCAAAATCTGCTCGACGCCTGGAAAAATTCCTGGCCACATCCCAAAATGATTATTTTGAATTTCCCCAATAACCCGACAACGGCAACAGTCGACCTCGCTTTTTTCGAGAAGATTGTTGATTTCGCCCGTGAGCACAATATCCTTGTTGTTCATGATCTAGCCTATGCAGAAATTTGCTACGATGGTTATGAGGCGAATTCCATTTTGCAGGTTAAAGGAGCACGAGATGTGGCCGTGGAATTTTACAGCCTGTCCAAAACCTACAATATGGCTGGCTGGCGCGTGGGTTTTTGTGTCGGCAACAAAAAAATTGTCAGCGCTTTGCAACGCATGAAAAGTTACCTCGACTATGGCATGTTCACACCGATTCAGGTTGCTGCCACCGTTGCTCTCAATGGGCCACAAGCATGTATCAGTGAAATTCGAGCAACGTACGCCGCACGTCGCGACACCCTGTGCGAGGGCATGAATCGCATCGGCTGGAAAATTGATCCACCCAAATCGACCATGTTTATCTGGGCAGAAATTCCGGAGCAGTTTCGCAAAATGGGATCACTGGAGTTCTCAAAATTCCTGCTCAAAGAAGCGAATGTTGCCGTGAGCCCCGGAATTGGCTTTGGAGAATATGGCGACGATTATGTACGTCTGAGTTTGATAGAAAATGAACACCGCATGCGGCAAGCGGTGAGGGGATTTAAAAAGGCGTTGGGTTAAAAAATAAAGCGCCTGAAGCAAGGCTCCAGACGCTTTATTTCTGTGTGATTTGGAGGGATTGAGAGTGAGATTCTAATCAACCCGCATTGCGCGTACACCAAAATCGACGTTATCATGCACCCAGGCAAAAAATTTATCCTGCTCTGCAAAACTGATTTCCGGTAAAAATATTTTCGGGTCCTTCCAGGTGGTCATCACTTCATCATCCTGGGTCCAGACTTTCACCCGTTTCCGCTTGACACTCGTCTGCCAATTTTGCCCTACAACCGCATTTGTGTACAGCACACGCACCGTGACGTTGCGGGACAGATTTTCCAGCGGCTTTAAATCGAGACTGCGAAAATCTGTTTTACCATCCTTCTTCACGTCCGGGATACCATCACTGACCATGACGATGGAAATTGGCCGCAGAATCAAATTGCGTTTTTGCACTGTCAGTGCCACTTGCTGGAAAAATGCGTTATAATCCGTAAATGGATTTAATTTATCCTTGGGAAAAATCTCGCCCAATTTCGCTTTAATTTCTTCGATCGATTTGTTTTCAAAGGTCTGAATCGGGAAAAAGGTCTTCGGTTCATCGGCCTTTGCACCACCGATGGAGCCAACGAACAATACGTTCGGTACTTCCAGGCTCCCGTTTCCGTTCAAATGCGAATAGATATACGTTGCTAGAAAATTAATTGAGTCGTCAAAATTACCACCACGCACAAATGAGCCGCTGATATCCACACCGATAAACATGGACAAGCGCGGTTTCTTGTTTTCTGAAGAACAGCCGGACAAGAGTGCAAGACTCAGGATTACTGTCATTGTATATAGAAATCGTTTCATATTATCTCTCGTTAAAAAAATTCAGTCGTTGTCATTCCGGCATGCCTTTAGCCGAAATCCATATTTCATCCAATCATGGTTCAGGGCCCCTGAACCATTCGCTCTTTGATCTATTAAATGCTAATTATTTCACAGCTTTTGGATTCACAACACCAAAACCAGCGGTTCGATTTGATTCTGTCAAACGTGAATTATCGCGAGATTGTGTGACGTGCTCATGACCAAGGCTTTTCAAAAGAACTGCTGAATCCGTGATGTCCCGTATGGACTTAAAGGGAACAGTAAATAAATGACGCCCAATGAGCAGCAAAGTACAGAAATTGATACCTACCGCTATGACCTGTAAGGGCGGTAAAATAAACGATGCCAACAGTTCTTCGCCTTTTTGTTGAAACCATGCCATATCGTTTTTAATATGGTCCAAAAGATTGGATGTTGAACGCACCGGTTTCGCTTGCGCGGGATTTTCGTTTTTGGTCAACTGCAAGCCTTTTCCCTTGATAATTGCCAGAATGGTTGGCGTGCCGTGGGAGGCAAAGAGAAACCAGGACAAACTGCGAATACCAAACCATGCGAATCCTGCAATCGCCAGTGTGCCGACGATGCCCAACTCAAAGTTCTCCGAATGCTGTGCCATCCACGGGATGAGCGAATCGACGAATTCACGGTATAGGAAGACAACCTCGACCATCATAACAATCACTTCGATTACACCGATGCCAACGATAGCGCCATAGTCCTTGCAGCGTACGGCTTCCATAAATCCAGCTAAAACCGCGTAACTTCCAAGTACGATAAAAAACAGGAAGATAAACAAAGGTATGCGCAAAAATGTTTCGGAGATGGCTTCACCGGTTATGTTGGCGAATGTATCCATAACTAACGGCGCGGTCACATAAGTAAAAATGGTTGTTTCCAGCAGGCACCACAACATCGTGAGAAAAATAGCAAGCCACGGAACAGTCGTTGTCATCAACCCGTTACCAATATTTCCCATGACACGGAACGGCATAAACAACACTTCCTGAATGACCGTCCACACTCCGACAATGAGAATTTTCACAAGCTCAACAAGCATCATAAAAACATGAAAAATGAAAATGAAAAAGCCACCCCAGAAGGAAACGATGGCTTTGCCCAGATCCCACCAGGTTATGAAAAGTGCGGTAACATATTCTTTGCGATTTTGCCGGATAATCACCGTTAAAAGGCTGGCAATACTAATCCAACATCCCAAAATAAAAACCAGTACCGGCAGCAGCAAAAACGTCCTTTTTGCCAGCAATAGCCAGTCAGGGTCGGTCGCTCCCCAGGCAAAAGCCAGAAAAGGCCCTTGCAGAAAGACTGGAAAGGTCAGCACCTTTATGAGCATGCCGAGTACATCAATGTTTTGTGTTTGCATTTTAATTCTCTCCTTCCAAGTACAGAAATCACTCTATCGCACATTGCCATTCCAACAAAAGGAATTCCAGCCCGATATTTACATACGATTCAGCATGTAAAATATGCGCGATCAAAACAACAGCACAGGAATAGTCAATTCGTGTACCAGGAATTGAATTGGGGATAGGAAGTGCTTCTTCAGGCAGGAAAGAAAGAAAAAATTGAAGGGACGAAAATAAAATATGGTGTAAAATTTACACAATTAATTAAATTTTACATGCATCATTTTGTTACTTGCAATGCGATTTTTATATTTTTAATGTTTTTAGGTGGGCTTGCCCCATCGGATCCGGTTTTAAGTTCAAGCTCAACATATTCCAGCCCGACGAATCCAGTGTTGGATTTGTAACGATAAACAGCTTCAAAATTTGTACTCGCATTTCGCAAAATTTCGCTTATCTCAAAATTTTTTGCCTGGGTTTTAATAGCTGCTCCTTCTTCATCGCCTGAAATCCCGGTATGGTATTCATAAATTTCTGAAGTTTTAATGGTCGCATCCACATCATAAATTTCCGGTTCAGTAGAAATTTCACATGCCATAAAAAAACAAATAAGCAAAATTGGTAAAAGATACTTTATTACTTTCATAGTCATTTCTTTTCTCCTGGAAACAATACACTATCGTTGCTTAATTAGTGGATTTCTTTCTTAAAATGTCATGCCGGTTTGCATTTTTTGCAAGACCGGCATCCTATTGACTCATCACAAGTTTTTGTACCAATAGAATTAAAAGGGGATGCAATTTCATTGGGATTCCGGTCTTCTACTGAGAAGCGTAGAAACCGGAATGACCTGTTAACTCGATTTTCCGTTCTCAACAAGCACCGGTCGGTTTTTCACCCTTGGTGAAGTGTAATACAACTCACCCGAGTACTCACTCGTCATTATCCGGCTTGTATTGAGCATTTCAGCGACATGGTGCGCAACGATTTCCGGAGTAAGACGAAGACTGGCGATAATTTCATCTTTGGTTACCGGACGTCGAATGATCAAATCATAAATCCGGTCTTCATGGCTCAGGTTGGGAGTTGTGGAATCGTCACTCTTAAAATGCGCGATAACTTCTGTTTTGCACGTAAACCGTGTACGAATTACTTCAAGTTCAATATCCGAAAGTGGTTCAACATTGCTCTCCGCCGGCGGGCGTACAATTGTGTTTAACTGCACGAGCTCTGCACCAATTTTTTCCGCCACTTCCGCCAGCAATTTCACTTCTTGTGGAGAATCATTGATGTTCTTTACAAAAAGAATTTCCAGCCAGATCGGGCCTTTGTATTCATGACGGAAGGTAATGATACCCTCAACGATCCGATCGATGTCAAGGTGACCGTGGGGACGGTCGACCTTGCGAAATGCTTCTCGCGAAACGGCATCCAGGGATGGAATGACAAGATCCGCGTCGTAGAGCATTTCACGAACTTCCGGCATGTAGAGCAAGGTCCCATTGGTAAGAACAGCCACTGGAATATCCGTCATGGCTTTGATGCCGCGTATCATCTCACCCATTGCAGTGTTCAGGGTTGGTTCTCCGGAACCGGAAAATGTGATATAATCGATGCGTTCTCCCGAATCGATGACCTGTTTAATTTCATCGAGGATTACGGCAGCAGGAATGTATTCTTTCAGCGTCATCGTCATTTCCGTCGATCGCCCCAGTTCGCAATAGACGCAATTTAAATTGCATGTTTTCATGGGAATGATATCGACACCCAGTGAATATCCCAACCGGCGCGAGGGCACCGGACCGAAAGTGTATTTTAATTTATTCATTTTGCACCTGTTAATTTAACTTGTTGAATATTGAAAAATTTGTTTTGCAGCATAAGAGGGTATTACACCTAAAAATGCGAGTCATCCATCAGTTTCATTCCGGTTTCTGCGCTTTCCAGCGGAATACCGGAATCCCACTAAATTCCCATCGCATTTTGATAATTTCTATATTTAAAATCTATTGTAGTCCGTTGGGATACCGGTATTGCAAAAAACGCAAACCGGCATGACTTCTTAGAAATCAAACAGACAATTTAACCTGAAACAGCGTGATGGCCATTCTATGGAAGATACTCTTCTATTGCAAGTAAAAGCTGGGATTTTTATGTTTCAATCCTAAAAGAAAAAATCTACTCAATTACAAAATCAAAGTACGTCTCAGGAAAAGGTTCATCTCTTAAAGTAAAATGCCACCACTCCTTGTTGTAATTTTTAAAACCGTGTTTTTCCATGAGCGTCTTCAACAATAATCGGTTTGCCCGCTGATTCTCGTTAAGACGTGAATCGGCAGTCCATGAACGTGTGTCAAAACAATCGTAGCCAGTTCCCATATCAAGGCTGTTATCGCCAAAACGTTGGTTCGCTGGTTTTGTACACTCACACAAACGGTCGCCTTTGGCATATTTTTCCTGCGATTTTAAGGGCAGAGAAACAATTGTTAAGTCCACCGTACTACCACGGCTATGGCTCGATTTTGAGGCGATATAACCATCGCGAAACAGATGCTTTTTCTCTACCGTTGGATAAAACTCCCGTTTCATACTGGTATCGGCCAAATTTTTTGCCCATTCCACAAAATGGTTGACAGCTCGTTGCGGTCGGTATGCATCATAAATTTTTAAAGAAAAATTGAACGGCAGCAATTCGCCTTGCACCTTCTTTAACGCTTCGGCGGCTTCACGGGTTAAAATGCATTTCTCCGCTTGATAGCCATTTATTCGTTTCCCGACAAAATTATGCTCACTGTAATATCGCAAGTCGAGCATGATGGAGGGAATGATTTCCTTTACATTAACAAAAGAGGCCGGTAATTTATTTTCCTTTTCCTGTACAAAACCGAAAAATACAAACAAAAAAAAGAGCAGAGCTGTGTAAACTGTCCACCCCCTCGTGGAATCTTTTGGATTCCCGAACAAATACAGTTTATTTCTCATCATCACATTTCTCCAAATTTTCGTTTATTGAGTCCATTTCTCAGTTAAAATTCTATTTACTTAATATATCCCGGAATGAGTTTATCCTGGTTTATTCATGCAATGCTTCAGGCGAGCGATGATGGCTGTGTCGAACGCATTATTTTTGATCCAAGCATTTATTTCCATGGAGTGAAAGCGACCTCGCTGAGCGTAATGTACGTTCCCCTTCGCGGGATGCCTTCGTTCTATTTATGGTTTGATCCAGCCTCAATCTTGGGGAATAAGGTTTAAGCGGGTTAAACACAAGAATAGTATTCCAGTGCTGTATTCATTATCTTTATCCCAACAATACGGGTTTAATCCCATTTTAAGGCACTTCCTGCATCCGAAATGAATCTAATACAGTCAGAGAAGTAATTATTAAATTAGGTAGAACATCGGGAATTATGTAAAACTACAAAAAATGGAGAACTTTATGAAAACCTTTCGTTTGCCAATTTTACTGGGCCTGATTTTTCTGTTTGGTTGCAGTAAACTGGAATTGGAAAGCGACTTCAGGCAGAATGACATCACAATCGACGGTGATCAGGCGGACTGGGATGGCCAAATGATTTTTCTTGAGAAAGAGCAAATCTCTCTCGGCTTGTTGAATGATGAAAACGATTTTTATCTGAGTCTTGCAACAAACAACCGGCTCCTCATACGAAAAATTTTAGCCAATGGCTTTACGCTTTGGCTTGATGGTTCGGGTGGCAAAAAGAAGGACTACGGTTTACGTTTTCCATTAGGTTTCATGAATTCAAACCCGGAATTCGGGCAACGACCGGGGATGCGGCAGGACGGCCAAAATTATCCACAACCGGGAATGGGACCGGATGGCAAACAACCCTCGCTTCCGAAAGTTGGCAACGACCTGCAAATAATCGGCAAAGACAATGAGATCATGCACGTCGTCAAGCTGGGAACAACGACCGACTTCCAGGCAAAGCTGAATTCACAGGAAGGCATGCTGGTCTACGAATTAAAGATTCCTCTCAATCGCGAGGATATTTCAGGTCTTGGCATCAACGCAAAGGCTGGGGATAAAATTGGTGTTGGCTTTGAAACCCAAAAATTTGATCGTGATAAAATGATGGAAAGCCGGTCTGGAGGAATGAGTGGACGCCCGATGGGTGGCGGTCGACCTATGGGCGGTGGTGGTCGGATGGGCGGTGGCCGCGGTGCAATGCCCGGTCGCGCGGATGCATCGATGAACGAGCAACTTAAAGTTTGGGCCACAATTCAACTTTCTAAAGTTAAATAACTTAACTCATACATTCCGGGCAAAGGCGAAATCTCAATCTCAATTTCAGAACCACCGTAGAATTCGCCTTGCTTCCCACCTGTGCTTATAATATCTTCAACTACATTTTGTAAGGCTTACGAGACTGTCGAAAAATATGCAAATTCGGACCCTGAGCTTGCCACGGTCCGAATTTCAGTGTGGAACCGGGCGTTTCGACACTTCGATTCTACTTAATGCAGACAGGCTCAACGTCCGGTTTATTCCTGTTTCGACGTTCACACTATATGAAACCTGCACAGGTGCCACGCACTTCCTTTTGATACACCTGCAAATTTTTATGATGCATAGAAATTTCAACGCGAAGTGCGTGGCACCTCCCGTAAATGGAGTAACATAATGAAAAAAGTACGCTGGGGCGTCTTGAGTACTGCAAAAATTGGCATCGAAAAAGTGATTCCGGCGATGCAGGAGAGTAAATTCTGCCACATGGCAGCAATTGCCTCACGGAATTTGGAGAAAGCGCAAGCGACGGCGGGACAACTTGGTATTTCCAAGGCCTATGGTTCCTACGAGGCGCTGCTCGCCGATCCTGATATCGATGCCGTTTATATTGCCATGCCCAATCACCTGCATGTCCCGTGGTCGATCAAAGCGCTTGAGGCTGGCAAGCACGTGCTGTGCGAAAAGCCTATTGCCTTGACAGGCGATGAGGCAGAAGAATTGCGAGATGCAGCCCGACGGCATCCTCACTTGAAAGTAATGGAAGCATTCATGTATCGCCATCATCTTCAGTGGCAGCGAACACAGCAATTGGTGGCTGATGGAGCAATCGGTGCTTTGAAAACCATTCACTCCTTCTTTTCCTACCACAATGTGGATCCTGCGAACGTCCGCAACATGGCTGAGATCGGCGGTGGCGGACTGATGGACATCGGATGTTATTGCATTTCGCTTTCGCGGTTCATTTTTGGTACAGAGCCTCAGCAAGTTTACGGAATCATGGAATATGATCCGGAGTTCAAAACAGATCGACTCGCCTCGGGCATGCTGCGCTTTGGTGAGGGGACTTCGACATTTACTTGTTCAACACAACTGATGCCTTATCAACGGGTCAATATCTTCGGCACCGAAGGCAGGATTGAAATCGAAATCCCGTTTAACGCACCGCCTGATCAGCCCTGCAGAATGTGGCTCGAGCGAGAAGGTGAAACGGAAGAAATCGTGTTTGATATCTGTGATCAGTACACAATTCAAGGTGACTTGTTTTCACAGGCAGTGATTGACGATTCGGCTGTGCCAACACCGCTTGAGGACGCTGTGGCTAACATGAAAGTAGTGGATGCTGTTCGGCGAAGTGCTGAAAGTGGGAGTTGGGCCAGATTATAGCTTAATATAGTCCAGGAATCCTCCCTGGATTTGTACAAGCAAGATACCTGAGTTAAATGAATTTAATAACAAAACGGAGGAAGAAAATGAAAGCTGGAAAATTTTTGTTTACCGCATCCCTTTTCATTGTTTTAGCCGGCTGTGCGAGCAACACCTTATCGATTTTTAATAACAAGGACTTAACTGGTTGGAGAATTCACGGCACGGAAAAATGGTATGTCGAAAATGGAAATTTAGTCTGCGAAAGTGGACCGGATAAAGAGTACGGCTATCTGGCCACAGACAAAATATACAAAGATTTTGAGCTCAATCTTGAATTCAAACAAGAAGCGGATGGGAATAGTGGCGTCTTTTTTCGCTCCTCGTTGGAGGGAACAAAGATAACCGGTTGGCAAGCGGAAGTTGCACCGCCGGGACACGATACCGGTGGTATTTATGAATCCTACGGTCGCGGCTGGCTCATCAAAGTGCCTGACGAAAAAGAGGATATTTTAAAAATGGGCGAATGGAATACCATGAAAATTCGGGTTGTGGGTAACAACGTCACAACCTGGTTGAATGGCCAGCAGATGATTAGCCTCGATGATGATAAAATTGGTGCAGCTACCGGCGTCATCGCGCTACAAATCCATAGCGGTGGGGGGATTAAAATTTATTGGCGCAACTTGAAAGTCAGAGAATTGTGAAACGAATCCGTTTATTCAATCTCGCAACAGAAAAAGCGAGTAACAAACCGATTTGTTGTAAACGTGTAATTCTCATCTATTTGTCGATCAAATGAATGGAAAAATGTGATACAAAAGGTGTTTAAACGAATACTTTTAGCGGAAATTATTAATCTTTACAATTGCACTGCACAGATCTGTTTTTGTTATTTTTGTAAATTGACTTGGAGTTATTTCATGCAAATCATAGAACCTTACTCCCTTCGTTTTATTGGCAATGCTTTACTTATATTTTTCCTCGCAACCATCGCGATCGCCCAACCTTCCGGCGGTCCTTACGGACCAGTCCTGCAGATTTATGGATTGCCAAACGCCGCGCATATTTACTTCGTGGCGCCAAATGGCAACGCTGAAGCCTCCGGAACTGAATTAAAACAGCCTACGACGCTGGAGTCGGCAATTTCACGTGTGGTAACCGGGGATGCGATCATTCTCCGGGGTGGTGTTTACCGAACCGGGGATTTACGATTGAATCAGGGTATCCTCATGCAACCTTATGCTGAGGAACAACCGATTCTGAAAGGTACCAAGGTAGTGAGCGATGCTGTGGCATTACGCGGGGATGTCTGGCGAATTCCCTGGAAGCATCTGTTTCCGAGCAAGCCCCTCGATTGGTGGATGCGTGACCGCGAGGGCGTAAAAACTCCACTGCACCGTTTTAATAACGACATGGTTTTCGTCGATGGCCAAGCCTTGCAGTCGGCAGGCTGGGAAGGCGAAGTAGACAAGGACTCGTATTATATCGATTATGAGAAAGGCCAGGTGTATGTTGGTGTCGATCCTGCGAAGCGGCTTGTGGAAATCACGGCCTGGAGCGGTGCCCTCCTTCGAACCACCTCCGATGTGCATGGGAAAGTCAATGACAGAAAAGGACCGGTAATTCGAGGCATAACATTTACGCAATACGCCTGGCGTGCCATTGAAATTGAGGGAAAACGCAGTTTTGGCCCAACGGATGAACCGACTGACGAGCCTATCGGGCCTTCGGATCCGGCGACCTATGGCAAAGAAGTGATTGGTACGACGCTGGAGAACGTAACCATTACCCATTGCTCCCGTGTTGCAGGCTACTTTCGCGGTGACAGTCTGACAATCCGCCAGTCGCTTTTCAGTGATACGAGTACTGAAGGCGTTTATGTGATCGGTTCGTCAGATGTACTGTTGGAACGCAATATCTTTCGTCGCAACAATGTTGAACAATTGACAGGTTACTATCCTTCTGCCGTCAAAATATTTAATCAATCCCATCGTGTTACCTGCCGTGATAACCTTGTGATGGACAACAGCAACTCCAACGGCATCTGGTATGACGTCGGTAACCAGGACGGAGTTTTCGTAAACAACTGGGTGAAGGATTGTATCTGGGGTTTTTTCTTCGAAATTTCCAAAGGTGCCCTTTGCGTTGGCAATGTGTTTGAAAACTGCGATTTCGGAATTTTCATCCTCAACAGTTCCAATGTTCGTGTCTGGCACAATACTTTCGTCAACAGCACCGCGACCTTTATGCGGAACAACAGACAGGCGGGCGATCACTTCGGCTGGCATGCCGCCACGGGACCTGATGTTGACAAGCGTGAAGGTCATGTTTTCGTTAACAATCTTCTCACCGCTGATCGTGAATTCGCCAGACCGTTATTGCAAACTATCCAATCAAACGATCTGTGCGGTAAGCTTAATAATTCACAACTCCTGAAACTCGATGGGAATGTTTATATCCGAAGTGAAGATACGACACCGGCACCACTGGTGATCTGGAGTCCTGTGGATGGGGAATCGTGCAAGGCCGAGTTTAAATCGATTCAAGGACTGCAAAAAATGAATTTAACATTTGAAAAACATGGTCAAGCCTTGCTTGGCGATTTACACAGTGTCTTCAAAAGTCCAGAGTTGGGGCATTATCAATTGCTCCAACCAGAGCAGAAAAAGTACTTAGCTATCCCTCCCTCGAAGGAGGTCCGGCAGCTAATGAAGTGGGATAAATCTGTGGTGACTGTACCCGGTGCTTACCACAGCAAGCTGTGATACTGGCGTGATTGTAGTTTGTTTTTCGTTAAACGAGTCATCGTATTCTCAGTGAAATCACAGGTTTTTTGTTTGAGGTTTAAACTTATCAAATCAGATTTGGAGTCACCTGCCATGCAAATAAAAAACGTAGTTCTAAAAAGTGTGCTCATTTTATCCATGGGTTTACTTTTTCTAAATCCCGAAGTTGATGCACAGCCATCGCTGGAAAATCGTGCGAATCGCAATGATGTGAATTCTTTCGACAACATCATAACCGCACTCTACGACGTCATTTCCGGGCCTGCCGGAGAGCAGCGCGACTGGGATCGCTTTCGTTCGCTCATGCAACCATCAGCCCGCTTAATGCCTGTTTTTACGGATAAAAATGGAGTTGCCAAAACCCGGCTTCTTACTCCGGAAGCGTATATAACCCAGGCAGATTCCATCCTGAAAGCCGATGGATTTTTTGAATCCGAGATTGCAAGAAAGATTGAGCAATACGGCAATCTCGTGCATGTCTTTAGTACTTATGAATCCCGCCATAAAGCCGGGGACCCAAAACCATTCGCCCGTGGTATCAACAGTATTCAGATAATTTACGAACAAGACCGATGGTGGATTGCCAACATCATCTGGCAGCCAGAACAATCGGGTTTACCAATTCCTGAAAAATACCTGCGCGAGATGCCCTGACTTTTAAAAAAAAGGAAGGATCATGCATGTGACTAAATATTTTATCGCGTGGCTTTCATTCACCGGGATATGCAATTCCATTTTTGCGCAGAATACAACTCCGGTCGTCCAGAGCACACAACAAAATGCCGAATGGAGCGTGGTCGCGGAGGTATCTGAGGGGATGCAAAAACTGTTTTTCATCGATCCGGCCCATGGCTGGGTTGCTGGTGACAGTGGAAAAATATATGTGACATACGATGGCGGTTTTCGCTGGATACCACAACAAACCGGAACCTTGAGCCGAATTGAATCGATATTATTTTTGGATAATAAGGTTGGTGTTGCAGCGGGTTTTGAACAAACACTCCTGCGCACGAATGATGGCGGAGAGACATGGTCGGCGATTGAAGTGAGGGGTGACAGTGGTTTAATTTACAGCAGTTTAACTCTGGCACCGGAGGGCAGGCTTTATTTCCTTTCAAATTTTGGTGAACTTCACTGTTCAACTGATTCAGGCGCTACCTGGTCGAATTCCTACAATTTTGCCCAGTATGGTTTTTCTTTCCTCAATTACGCAAACAGCCCAACCTGTTATGCCATGCAACTCATGCTGCGCAGCTTCTATAAATCAACCGATGGTGGGAACGAATGGCAAAAAATTCCAATCGACATACAATACTCCGGGGATATTTATTTTCTTAATGAAAACGTTGGCTGGATCAGTGAAGACTGGATTTTCAGTAGTACGTGGCATGACAGTGTTTCTTTGTTCATTACCCGCAATGGAGGAGAGACCTGGACCAGACAATCGACATTGGAAGGGAAATCCTTAAGGAACATTGTTTTCCTCGATAATTTTGAAGGCTGGCTTGCGGGTTGGGGGAATACGAAAATTTATCATTCCCCTGACAGTGGAAAATCATGGACGCAGCAGTTTGAATGTGACAGTTTAGATTGGTTGTGTGATATATTTTTTTTCGATAAGGAAAGCGGTTGGCTTGTGACCCAAAAGGGAAAAGTTGTTAAATATGCCATACCTGCTGGCGTTTCTGTCCAACACGATGACAATGTTATTTTTCCCGATTGTATGTTGTATCAGAACTTCCCCAATCCCTTTAACCGGGAAACGACTATTTCCTATTCACTTTCGCAACCAGCTTTTATCAAGCTAACAATTTATGATGTGCTTGGCCGGGAAGTCGAAACATTAGTCAACGAATTCCAGTCATCTGGTTATTATACCATCGATTATAATGCGGAAAATCTTTGTGGCGGGATCTATGTTTACAAAATCAATGCGGGAAAGGGGATTAAATTAACGAAGAGGATGCTGTGTTTGAAATAACAGGTATTGAGCTTGACACTTAATACGTGGAAACAAAATCCGTTGGCAGGCTGTATTCGATTTTTACGCCATAAAATAATAGTGGAGCTCGGATGTTATCTCCATTGGCAATGTACCGCAATTGAAAAATGGGAGGCTGTTGTGCGCTATCGTAATATGCTACTGTCACTCATGATTTTTTTTTCTATGACTTATGTCGAGGCACATGAGGGGTTGTTTGTAAAATTCAATATTGGGCCGGCTTTCTACACAGAACATTCCCTGCTGAATGAATCTGGAATTACGCTTCCTGCAAAAAACCATGCCTTAGGCTGGGGATTTCAGCAAAAATTCGCCGTACAGATTAGTGATTTTGGGGGCCTGATTAAAAACAAAGTCGGCGATTATAATTATATCAACCTTGATGCTCTTGGGCTGGGGTTCACCTATTACCTCCCCTCAAATACATCTCTAACTGTTTCCGGTGGTCAGGGTAAAGTGACTTTTGCCCACGATTGGTGGGAAATAACGGATGATGCCGAGCAAAGTGGCTATGCACTAAACGTGAGTTTTGATAAAGAATGGATATTTGCCAAAAGATGGGGTGCCGGAATTGGAGCGCATGTATTCTATTTTAAAACAGATAATGTGGAATATGAATTCTCACAATTTGGATTCGATGGTGGTGTGACTTTTTATTTTAAGCCCGTCCGGTGAAAGTTACTCCATTGCGAGCGCCTTTTTTAATGCAGTGGCATACCTGTAGTAATTTGCAAAAGTAATGTCCGATACAAGTCAGTTTCCTTCGTATAACAAAAATCGTTTTACTTCGCCGGCTTTCAGTTCGACTGCCTTCTTTTTAGGCATGCCGGAATCTCTATGAACCTACCGTGAATAAGGAGATTCCGGGATTCGATAAAAAACATCGAACCCGGAATGATTGCCAGAAATTGATTACAGGACAAAGCTTTTGCAAATTAGCATGTACCGCGTTTATGCAAATTGCTTACTCAGGAATTTCATACTTCAACAAACCGGCCATTGCTGGTGAACATGATCGCCGTTCGGAGTGTGGTGCATGAAAAAAGTGCCTGCACAGCATCCCGGTAAAAGGTCAATTGCCGTTTGTAGGTTTTAGCATCTGCCTCGGGATCGCTCTGACTATCCGGGAGTAAGCGCGATTTGTAATCGATGATCCAGCAGGCTTCCTCCGTGAAAATAACTAAATCAATCACACCATTCACCAGCGATTCCCCTTGCAAATGCGTGAAAGGCATTTCAACCTTTGGTGGTTGTGTGCTTTGGGTGAGCAGCGACTGCAAAACTGGACAGGTCCAGGCATTTTCGATTTGTGCAATAATGATATCGTTTAATTCGCCTTGTTCCTCATCCTGAAAGCGGAAGGTTGCGGTAACCATTTCCTGCTGCAGTTGTTGGGATAAATTCCACTTTGTCTCGTTTACCTTTGCTGCAAGTCCGGCATGGATGAGTGACCCCATGATTCGGCTTTTTTCCTGCAAACGCAGATTGTCCAGCAATTCGTCATCCTGCATTCCCTCTTCCTCATCGAAGGGCGTGGAGGAAAGGCGACTTGGCTGCACCAATCGAACACCAGTTTCTTTTATGCGCTCCGTTGTGAAAATCGCAGTTGTGGGTGTTTTTTTGTGCTTGAGAACATCCTGTGGTGTTATCACAATTTCTGGTGCAGCTCTGTGCTGGTAACCAAATATGCCGGGTGCGATTTCACATTTTTCGGCCTCCGGGAAAAGCGTATGTTGTAAAATGGCATAGTATGTGTCGGTACCGGGATTGTCAACGCAGGTAGCGAACAGATGTTCCTGCGCCCGTGTGAGGGTGACGTAAAGCAAGCGCATGTTTTCCCGCTCTTCCTCTTCATTATCACGTTGCGCAAGATTTCTCGCCAACGTACTTTGCTCTGGCAGACGCTCTGCCTGCACCCGGCCTTTGTAGGCAAAATATGGTTCATGGTGCAGCGCACTGAGAAAACCCGTCCTGGCTTTTTTCAAACGCTCGTTTTCCGTCATGCGTATAGCGGCCTCGCCTCCCAACAAAAGTACCACCGGAAATTCGAGACCTTTTGCTTTATGCATGGTCATCATTTTTACCCGTTGCTCCGCTAATTGCACATTGCCCGTCTCATCGACACCGCGGAAGCGACGCAACATCTGGCTGTAGTCACGGATTGTACCATTGCCGGGCACCGCGCCGGTGCCGACGATTTGAATAATGTGCTGCAGATTTGAAACGGCCAATGTACCCTCCGCTTCACCGAAGGCGAGTTTGTAAGCAGCAAGCGCTTTTGTAGCCTCAAAAAAATACAGGAGAATATGCGCAATACTAAAACTGCCCAGCCGGTTACGGCATTCACTTAAAATAGTCGCGCTCTCGGGATAATGTTTATCCAGCAGAAAAAACAAGGAGGGATTGGTGCCTGCTTCGTGCCGGAGACGCAGTAAATGCATGAATTCCGCGTCGGTCAGGCGAAGAAAAGGGCTGCGCACCAGGGTTGCCAGGGCAATGTCATCTTCCGGTTGTGCCAGAAAATGGAGAAAATGCAGGACATCATCCACTTCACGGCGGGTAAAATACCCTCTTCGCTCCTCAATTTCGTAGGGAATACCGTGAGCAATGAAAGTGGCTTCGAGCTCGGTCATGCGGTTTTTTGAGCGGTATAAAATACCGATATCATCCAGGCGTAATGGACGGTGATGACCCAGTGTTTTGTCGAACACAGGCAGTTTATTCTCTAACCAGTGTCGAATAAGTGCAACGATGCTCTCGGCTTCTCTTTGCTGTAACTCAGGAGTGTTCTCTTTGTTTTCTTTGTAGAATGGTTCAAGCAAGGTAACTGAACCAAAATTGGGAACGACTGGAACTCCCTCCGGGCTTGCCGTTGCATGAGGTGAAAAATCGGGGAGTTTGCCCTGAACAAGTTCTGAACTAAAAACTGCATTGACCTGTTGCAGAAGAAAATCACTCGAGCGCCAGCTTTTATCCAATGCGACATCTTTCGCCCCCATTCGACTCAGCGACTCCGCAGCCTCGCCGAGCAGCATGTAGTCCCCATTGCGAAAGCCGTAAATGCTCTGTTTTGCATCGCCGACGATAAAAACAGTTGGTTGAATGCCGCGTTCGGAAGCGAGACCGTGGCCCGACAGCAATTCGTTGCTAATAACCGAAAAAATATCCCATTGGATGCCACTGGTATCCTGAAATTCATCCACCAGGAGATGGCTTGTTTTGAGAAAAAGATTATACAACGCACCGTAATTTTCCTCGCCATAAAAAAGGCGATGCGCCCCGAGGGTGATGTCGTCATACTGTACGAGTTTTTTTTCGTATCGCACCTGCTCAAAAATATCACGATAATATTCATAAATCTGAAAAATGATGCTGGCGGTCGAGTTAAGCTGACGGCGTTTGATTTCAGCAAAAAAATCCAGCACCTGTGCCTGTTCTTCGAATGAGGTGTTGTTGCGGATGTCGGCGCGGAATTCGAAACCTTTTTGTGTGAACAGTGCATTACGCAAGGCCACCCAACTTCGATCCCGTTGAAATAATTGGATATTTTCAAGGACTTTTGCTTTATCGCGTTTGACAAATTTGCTGAAATCGGCGAAGTGTTGTGAGGCAAATACAAAGAGTTCCTCTTCGGTAAAATCCGCCAATTCACGATCACCAGGCAAAGTTAAATCCTGCCAGCCTGCGATTTTATTGTGCTGCAATAGGGAGAAGAAAAAGCTTTTCTTTTGAAAAATTTCCCGTAGTTGTTTGTGCAGCCACTCCGGGCTTGCTTCGGCATCATGAAAATAATCACGCAATAACGTGCGCAAATTGCTTTGCTGTTTATCTGCCATTAAAAAGAGTTTATTAAAAGCTTCTTTGTGCAATTCCTCCACTTCCGCAGAATCCGCCTGCTTGAAAGGGGTGGGAATATGCGAACCGGCCTCAACGGGAAATTTGGAAACGAGTTCAAAGAAAAAACTATCCATGGTTTGGATTTTTGACGATTGCGAAAAGGAAATGATTTCCTCGGCAGCATCGATGGCTTTGCGTGGGGGGCGCAGGTTTTGTTTGTTCGTTTGTGCAGTTTGATAAAACGCCTGCATGTGCTTGTCGATTTCGAGAGCCTTTTGGGGATCGGCAAGAATGGAAATTGCATCGCGTAAAATGCGATCGTGCATTTCGGCTGCAGCTTTGCGGGTAAAGGTCACTGCCAAAATTTCTGAAGGATGTGCACCCGCCGCAACAAGCCGGAGATAGCGCTGGCTCAGTTGATAGGTCTTTCCCGTGCCTGCGGAAGCGCGCACGACGAATGAAATGTATGGATTTTGGGGATTCGTTTGATCGTCCATATTCTATTCTTCGTTATCCATAACCGTTTCCCCCGCAAAATAACCGTGTTCCTCGCGCCGGCAAATACCGGTGTACTGGCAATATTTGCAAGCGGCATCTGATGCTTCTGCACTGTAGGCTTCCTTTTCTTTCAACAATTGGGCAATACGGGATTTCCACCGTGTCTTAATATGCTCCCACGCTTCGCTGAGTCTTTTCTCATCAAATTTCGTTGGCTTCGCTGTTTTAAAATCACGATAAATACCAGTCCACAAGGTTTCCGATGTGTAATCCGGATGTTCTTTGATAAAGTGAAAATACAAGGGCAGTTGTGGTTCATCGCCCTCGTTAAAATTTTTCGATGGTGGAATCGTTTTTTTGTAATCGATGAGAAAACCGCCTATTTCTGAAACCGCAATCCGGTCAATGCGAATCGTTGCACTGCAGGTGCGACCTGTTTCTTCGCCTATTTCTGGCAGATCACGATCAAATTTGATTTCAACCTGATTTTCACCTCCTGCATAATTCCCCAGCTCTATCTCATGGTGCAGAAAAATATGCCAGCCGACATCCTCCATAAAAATCAAATCCTGTACATGATCGCCCAGTTTATGGGCGCGCACTTTGCCCAGTCTCTTGAGCCGATCGTATGCACGATCATAATTTTCTTCACTGATAGCGGCATGCCACGGGTGAAATAAATCAGGCCATTCGGGAACCAGGGAATTTTCCGTCAATCCTTTAAAAAAGAGCTGGCAAACCTCATGCAGCCACACGCCTATATCAGCCGGTTCAATTTCACCTTCGGGCAAAACATCATCCTGGATATTGACTCGTGAAAGCAGAAACCGGTAGGGGCAATGCAACAAATATTTGAGAGTGGAATAGGTGTAGTGCGCTAGTGTCTCAGCCCTTTCTCCTTGAAAATTGCCACGCTCGTCGAGGCGTTTCTCAACTTGACTATGCAAGACCTGCAAATCGGGGTGCAATTCATCTTTTTGTTGGTACTCCGTTTGGGCAAGCAGGAAATCGCCAAAAAACAGATCGGGAGTGGCTGTCTCTGTGGTGAGGGAGTGAATGTGGTTTTGTCCGAAAAGTGCCAGCCGCTGCAAGTAACGGGAAATGACCAACGGTTCTTCATTGAATTGGCTGCTGTGAAAAAAATGGATTTGCGGTGCGCTGCATAACAGGTGGTAAAATTGTTGATCCAGCAATTTTTCGTATTTGAAAACTGTGGTCAGTCCCAGCTTCTGACGCAGCGGTTGCGAATAAAAAAGTTCGCGACCAGGGCTGTCGGGAAATTGTCCTTCGGTGTTTCCCAAAACGATCAGCACCTTGGGGGACAAACTGCGCAATTCGAGCATCCCCAGAACCTGCACACCAACGAAAGGCTGCCCCGCCGGGCGGACTCTGCCTGCCATGATATTTTGTAAAATTATGCTTGCCAGGTTTTTTGCTGAAATTTTGTTGTCCAGCATGTCCCCGCTTGAAGCCAGTTGTTGCAAACCGTTTATCCAACGAGTCAGCACCCGTTGTTCTAAATTATAAGCCCCGGGATTCTGCTGCACAAAGGCATGCAATTGCAGGGATTCGGTCAAATTCCATAAAATATCCGTCCACTCAATAAGTGTATTTTGCTCAGAAAGGGCAAACGGTTTGGCTATACCTTGCAACTGGTGTAAAATGAAAAATAATTCGGTAAATTTTTCTTTCTCAGCGTGTTCCAGAAATAGGTTCAAATCTTTGGTTATGTTGTGCTTCCTTGCGATGAAATGTATATGTCGAATAAGCTCATTTTTGTCCACTTCCCGACCCAGTGAGGCGAACCACTGATTCACCACTTTGTTATTGAAAAGATCGAGCAATACTGGCAAGGGAGCCTCATTCGTCAGGAGATCAAGAAAAAGCCGCAGCCACTGGCCAAGCTGTGTTCGAATTATTGGGATACCGAGGGCATAATTCACAGGTAAACCTGCCTCGTCGCAAGTGGCCCAGAGAAGATCACCATAGGTTTCTTCATCGGGTACAGCGATGATGATTTCTTCGGGATTCGCTTCACCGTGGCGTATTATTTTTTGTGCAATAGCAACAGCGGCTTTTACTTCCTGCAAAGGCGAGAAAGCCTGATAAATATGCAAATCCGCGTTTTCAATTGGTTCGTGCACCGTGCGATGCACAGCAAAAAGCTGTCGTGCAACTTTTGTGTGCGGACTTGCGTGTTTGTCCACAGCAGCGGGTTTTTCCAAACCGAGTGCATCGATAAAATCGACTAATGGCTGGCAGGGGGATTTATGTGTCTGGTTAAGTGTCTTGCTATCACAGTGAAACCAGAATTCGCAATTCACTTCTTGTTGCAAAAGTTTGAACAGCCGTACTTGCAGAGGGAGAGCATCCCCAAAACCAACGATGAAATATCGATCAGCAAAACTGGCAAAATTGGAGCCGCCAGTTTTTTCATATCGGCTGATGCGGGCAAGCTGATCCAAAGCCCGATCACTGCTTTTGTGCCGGCGAAGAAAGTCACTGTACTTTTGGTGAAGCTGTTTCCAGGCTTTCGTCTGGTCGAGCAATTGTTCTATGTGGCGTTCGTCAAAAAACGGATTTTCCTGCAACAGCACTTCTATCTGGTCAAAAATGGCAACATCATGCCCGGATTCTGCGATTTCATTGTAAAACCGGCATAAATCGGCTTCCATACCTCGCTGCAATGAGGGAAGATTCCGTTCCGATAAAAATGCGTTGAGAATGATGTGCTGTGTTGTTGTCGAAATGACGGATTGTCCACTACCGGGCAAGACTTTTGCGAGGGACTCAATGGTGAGTATCTTCGGTGGAATGCAAGCTTGCACACGGCGCGTGAGTTCGAGCTGCAGGTAGTTGCCCAGACGCCGGCTGGGAAAGATGACGGCAATTCGTGAGAGATCCGTTGATTCACCTTGTACCAGGGTTGCAGCCAACCGGGCGATTATATTCGAACTTCGATCGATAAATTGTGCGGATGCAGGCATTTGGACTTGACCAAGCAAATTGACAAAAATAGGTTGTTAGGGATGATTCAGGTTATCAATTTTGCTCAGCAATATGTAAACCCACCCCTGACAGCTGCTCATCGGCTTCGCCGGTCGCATCCGTCGTCCCCTCCCGAGAGGAGATTGGGTCTGAGGCGATATTTAATTCCCCTCCTGGGAGGGGACGATATGCGAAAAAAGCGAAGCATTTTTCACATATCAAGGGTGGGTTTACGCCAAGCAGAGCAAATTTGATAACCAGATACACAACGGGTTAACTGTTTGTAAAATAGAGAGAAAATATCAGGTGTGCAACGAATAATATTTTTCTCATTTTAAATGAAGAAATTTTTAAATTTCTATTGACATGCGTCAAGATTATCATCTGATTATCAAATCGGAGACCGTCTGGCAGGGCGTCATTCCGGAATGCTTTTATCCGGAATCCATAATTGATTGAGACCAACAGAAATGGATTCCGTCTTAAAGCATGACAGAATGACGAAAAATAAGGTGTTTCCCGATGAACTCTAATTAAGTGCAGGGTACAGTCATGTTAAGAAAACAAGTTCTGGTGCTGTTGTTGTTGCTTCCGCTGGTATTTTTCCACTGTGAAAAGAGTGATCGTTACATCGATCAGATTAAGGACACCGCCCCGGATTCATTGGGATTTGTGCAAATTAAAACGGACACACTCTTTGAAAGCAAACAGATAATTAGTGTGTTAACCCTTTCAAAAGAAGCAGGTGCTCGATTTAAAATCGAGTTCGCTTACAATAATTCTATTTCAAAACCAACGAGCAATTTTGCTCAAAATGCCAATGCGCTTGCAGCGATTAACGGCGGCTTTTTTAATATGGATAGTGGTGGCAATGTCACGTACTTCGAAGTGCAGGATTCCGTTGTCAGTCGGCGGAGGAATCCGGAATTAAAATGGGGAATTGAAGACAGTATTATGACCGGAGCGATCGTCGTCATCGGTAACTTTGAGATTAGTCTGGAGCCAGTTAAAGCTGAAAAAGTCTATGAATCATCCCATGCCGAGTCGGCGGTTTTAGTAACCGGACCATTGCTACTGCGGGATTCAAAAAGACAAAAATTACCACAAATGAAATTTTCGAACAACCGTCATCCACGGACATGTTTGTGCGAGAGTGAGGAGACTATCGCCTTTATCACTGTGGATGGCCGCAGTGAGCAGGCTGCTGGTATGAGTTTGCCTGAGCTGCAAAAATTTTTACTGGATATTGGCTGCATCGATGCCATAAACCTGGATGGAGGCGGCTCAACAACAATGTGGTTGCGGGATAAAGGCGTTGTCAATTTCCCCAGTGATAAAACCGGGGAGCGCCCCGTGGCGAATGCTTTGTTGATCCTTGGAAGGTAAGAATGTTCTACTACTTTATTTCGTTTAAAAAAACACAAGTGCGTTATGTATTTGTGACTCTGGATATATTCATCCAAGAAAAATAACAAAAATCGGTAAGGCCGCTCTTTTACATTTATTCTTCTTGAAATACTTTTTGCATTGCTTAATATCTTAATTATGAATATATTATCGACAAGGGAAACCACAACTGATTGCACCATTCACTCAAATAAATTACTACTAATACTTTGACAAAGTATACATAAAAACGAGTATTTAATTCTATTCTAAATTTATTAGATTGATGTAATATGCAATATATCATTGTTGGAATTTTAACAATTGTCTTCCTTCCATTCATAAATACTCAACATGATGATAAAATAATTCTTCGCATTTATCTTCTGTGTTTGGCCACTTTTTTGTATTGCGAACTGATTAATTATTTATTATCACTATATTATAACATACCAATAATCTTTTCTAGGACACTACCTCAAATTTCTAATGAATATGATTTTCCTATATATTTGATAAAATATATAGTTGGAACATTATCATATAAAATTTCGCTTAGTAAAAAAAGAATTTCTGGTCTTAATTTTGTGTATTCAATAATCATATCTATTTCTTTAACAATAACATTTGCTTTAACTTTTTCAGCAGATATTTTTATTGATCACTATCCTTTTTATGAATCAGAAAAATTAATTATTAATATTAAAAATATATATAAAATAATAATTAAGCCTGAATTCACTATTGAGCTAATTTCAAGACTATCTATTTCATTTATACCTGCACTATCTATTTATTTTTTATATAAATATAAAATTATTAAATTTTCTATAGAAAGAGGAACAAAAAATCAAACAAGCACTAATCAAGATAAAGTAAAATTTCTGTTTTGTGCGCATTGTGGAGCAGCAGAAGGCGAATATACTGATTGTGCTATACACAACTCGCATAGTTTCAAATGGTTTGATGAAGATGCTTATTGCCCAAAATGTGGAATGAAGGTTGGTAAAGGGCCGAAATCATGTGTCAATGGACAAGGGCATTCATTTCGCTAGATCCTAACTCACCCGTTTCTGAAATTTCAGTACACTTGCAGTGAAAATCACCACGCCGTAAGCCGTCATGGGAATGGCATCTTTAAGCAGGTAGTGCAGCGACGAACCTTTTTGAAAAATATCCCGCATCATGTACATGAAATAACGCATCGGATTAATGTAGGTGAGTTTCTGCAGAAATGGCGGCATATTTTCGATGGGCACCAGAAATCCCCCCATAATGATCATAAAAACCATAAAAAACCACGCGACAAACATCGCTTGCTGCTGCGTCGTTGTTATGGTCGAGATAAATACGCCTAAACCAAGTGTCGCGAATAAGTAGAGAAGTGCAAGTAAACTGAGAAGTGGTAGGCTGCCAACCATTTCAATTTGAAAAATCCACTGGGCAATTTGTAGTACGACCATGAATTCGACGAAAGCCAGAATCAAAAACGGGATGACTTTACCGAAGATCAACTGATGTTTTTTCAAGGGGGTCACCATGAGCTGTTCCAGGGTGCCGATTTCTTTTTCCCGCACCAGACTCATAGCGGAAAGCATCATCGACACAATGGTGAGAAGCAGCACAACAATGCCGGGTACCATATATTGCTCCGGACTGAGATTTGGGTTGTACCACATGCGCTCCTGCATGTTCACCATATGCACGCCACGCAGGAGTTGCCGCATTTGTGGCTGGGTGAGGAATTTCTGCAATTGGTCATTGAGAACACCGGCAGCATAACCCATCGCAACACCTGCCGTCTGCCCATCCATGCCATCGACGATAACCTGTATTTCCGGAATCGAACCACGCTGTAGGTCTCGACCGAAGTTTTTTGGAACGACCAAAGCGAGTTGCGCCTGCCAATTGTGAATAAGGGCATCAATTTCTTTTTCTGACTGCACGTGCCCGACAAGTTTAAATTGCTCCACTTTAGTAAAGGCACGCACAAGTTCCCGGCTGACAAAGCTGTTGTCCTGATCTGCAACCACGAGTTTGACGTTTTTCACTTCTGTACTAATTGCGAACCCCAGCAAAGCCATTTGAATCAGTGGCATCACAAATATGATAGCGATCATCTCCCGGATGCGGAAAATTTGTCGGAATTCCTTTTGCATAACAACCCATATTTCCTGCATGATCATTTCTCCAGATTTGCGCTAAATTTCCGCCGGGCTATGGCGAGTAAAAGCAACGTCATTCCCAATAAAACCAGCGTTGGTTGGATGAGCTGTTGCAACGTGTTTCCTTTCAGAATAATTCCGCGAACGATGGTCAGGTACCAGCGCGCCGGGATGATATTTGCCAGATACTGCAAGGGCAATGGCATCGATGCGATGGGGAAAATAAATCCCGATAAAATGACCGTCGGCATCAAAGTTATGACCAGTGCGATCATCATGGCGACCTGCTGCGTTTGTGTTATTGTGGAGATGAGAATACCGAGACTCAAAGCTGTCAGTACATAAACGAGGGAGAGTATTGTCAACAATATGAGATTTCCGACAAATGGCACACCGAAAAGCCAGATACCGATAAATAAAATCAATCCAGCAATAATGAACGAAATAAAAACATAGGGGATCACTTTACCGAGAATAATTTCCTGCGGCTGCACAGGGGAAACGAGAATTTGCTCCATGGTCCCAAGCTCTTTTTCCCGGGTGATGGTAATACTGGTGAGCAAGGCACAAATCATAATGAGCAACAGCGCGAGCAGTCCGGGCACGAAAAAGTAAGCACTTTTCATATCGGGATTAAACCAGACACTGGTTTCAATCTGAAAAGGCGTAGGTAGCGAGATATTGTTGGCTGCATTAAAATTCTGGATGACCTGCGAACAGTAATTGCGAATCATATGCGCTGCATTTGGGTCAACTGCATCGATGAGGATTTGGACAGAGCTCTGTGTTTGCGTCGCTAAATCACTGGCAAAATCCTGGCCGATGAGGAGAACCACCCGCGCCTCCCGGCTGAGAAAAAGTTCGTCCAGCTTATCAAACTGCCCTTCGTAGTGATAAACATGGAAAAAAGGACTGCCTGTAAATTTCTGCACCAGATCGTGCGAGGCGGTGCTGTGGGAATAATCAATCACCGCGAGGTCGACATATTGCAGTTCTGTGTTCAGGGCGTAACCGAACATGATGAGTTGAAATACTGGCATCAGCAGAATAATGGATAAGCTGCGGGGATCATTTTTTATGTGCAGCATTTCCTTGCGTGCAATGGCGATGATGCGTTTTATGGTTTTGTTCATAACACTTTATTCCTTATTCCTCATTTCCGTTTCGTCGCGACTTCAGCAACGAAACGAATACATCCTGCATCGATTCTTTTCCAGTTTGTTTTTTTAAAGCTGAGGGCGTATCCAGGGCGATGAGTTGTCCCTGATCCATAATCGAAACACGGTGGCAGTATTCTGCTTCATCCATAAAGTGGGTTGTGACGAATACAGTTTTTCCTGATTCCGCGGTGTTGTAGATCAGTTCCCAAAAGGCCCGTCGAGCTTCCGGATCAACACCGGAGGTCGGTTCATCCAGAAATACGATGGGGGGATTGTGCAACATGGCGCAACCGAGCGCCAGTCTTTGCTTGTAACCAAGAGGTAAATCGCGGGTGAATTTGTTGGTATAGGTCTGCAAACCCACCTGCCCGATGAGTTTGTCCCGTTGTTTGGTGATCTGCTCTTTTTTCAAACCGTAGATACCGCCATAAAATTCTATATTTTCGGAAATCGTTAAGTCTTCGTACAAGGAAAATTTCTGACTCATATAGCCGATATTTCGTTTTATTTGTTCTGTCTGCTTGTAAATATCAAATCCGGCGACCGTAGCTTCTCCTGAAGTCGGCTGCAGCAGGCCGCAAAGCATGCGAATCATAGTCGTTTTCCCGGCACCATTCGCGCCGAGAAAACCAAAAATTTCTCCGTGCTTTACCTCAATACTGATAGAATCGACAGCCGTAAATTTGCCGAAGCGGCGTGTGAGTTCGTGCGAACGCACACTTATTTGTGAATTATCCATTATGATTTTCCATTAAGTCGAGAAAAATATCTTCGATATCCGGGGAAATTTGGCTGCGTTTTGTAAAGGTATCACCAAATTCATCTTCATATTGCCGCCAGTTGCTCTCAGTCGGATTTTCGAGGAAGCTGACGTGCAACGCATCACCGAACAATTGTGTTGTACGAATTTCCGGATGCCGGGCAAAGAAATCGCGTAGCCGGTAGAGATTTTCGTTTCGAATTTCGTAAATCATGTACTTGAAATCATTTTTCAGCTTTTGGGGGGTATCCAGACCGACGATTTCTCCGTTGAAGCATAGCCCAATCCGGTCGCACTGATCCGCTTCATCCATATACGCTGTGGAGACGAGAATCGTCGTGCCGCCTTTCTGAATTTCATGGAGAATTTCCCAGAATTCCTGCCGCGAAACCGGATCAACGCCGAAAGTTGGCTCGTCCAGAACAAGTAATTTCGGTGTGTGGATGAGGGCGCAGGAGAGCGCGAGTTTTTGTTTCATCCCGCCGGAAAGTGCGCCGGCTTTGCGTTTTGTAAACGCTTCTAAGTGAGAGAAACGATAGAGTTCTTTCTTGCGCTGCTCGCGTTCATCCTGTGGTACTTCAAAAATATCTGCAAAAAACTGCATGTTTTCATCGACCGTTAAATCCTGATAGAGCGAAAAACGCTGAGGCATGTAACCGATGAGATTGCGGATTTCTGTTACGTGCTCACGGACGTTCAGGCCATCGACTTCAATCACGCCATCGTCGGGAACGAGTAATGTACATATAGCGCGCATCAGCGTAGTTTTGCCGGCACCGTCAGGACCGATAAGCCCAAAGAGCTCGCCTTTTTCAACGTGAAAACACATGCCACGCACAGCCTGGATATCACCGTAATTTTTTCTAAAATTTTCAATTTTTATCATTTTCGTCAACCACTAAATACGCGAATTACGCGAAAATTTTTTCGAAATACACCTGTGTTATAAATATTCTATTTTAGTTCATCTTGTATTTTTGACTTTTTTCTGTCAGGATGATTCGTTCATGTTCAAGTAATGGGTAGTGTGTAGAGTTTGCGAGAATGCCAAGTTTGTATACCGTCGCATGCAGATAATTATGAACTTGTGCATGGTGTTCTTCGGTTAAATTTTTCACTGTTTTGATCTCAAGAATGATTTTATCATAGCAAATGAAATCCGGCTGATAGCGTTTTTTTAATTCCTCACCACAATAATAAATGTATACATCGGATTGCGCCCGGAACGGGATGTTTTGTTTTCCAAATTCAATCTCGAGACATTCTTGGTAAACTGCTTCCAGGAAGCCACATCCCATTTCTTTATAAACCTTAAAACATGCACCAATTATAGCATAACTTTCATCCTTGTACAATAAATCTGCCATCATTCCCCTCCCAGTAATTTTGTTTTTTTCGCGTAATTCGCGTGTTTAGTGGTTTGCTTTAACCACTAAACACGCGAATTACGCGAAAGGGATTTTTACTTGATTTTTTGAGGTTACTCCAAAACCACTTCTACGGGCATACCGTGTTTGAGTACTGCGTCAGGGTTATCAATCTCAATTTCCACTGCATAGACCAATGATGCCCGTGTTTCTGGCGTCAGAATAGACTTTGGGCTGAATTCGGATTTCGGGCTGATCCAGCTGATACGGCCTTGCATGTCCCCTGTGAGTCCATCTGCCCGGATTGCGACTGCCTGGTTCAATTTTACAACCGGGAGCATTTGCGCAGAGATGTAAATTTTTACTTTGACCGTGCTCAGATGCACAACTTCAACGAGGGGTGCCAGTGGCATGACGGCTTCACCGTTTTCAAAATATTTACTCGAAATAAAACCGGATACAGGACTCAGCACTGTCGTATCGGAAAGCTTCTTCCGTAAAAGCTGTAACTGCGCATCGATTTGCGCTTGTTTTGCCTGCAGGGCAGTCAGCTGCTGTGCTGCCATGTCGCGCCCTGTTTTGGCTTTCTTGACCACATTTTCCACATCATCGAGATTTTGCTGAGGTGCCGAGTTTTGGGCCACAAGCCGGGAGACACGCTCACGACGTTCCGCGGCATATTTCAAATCTGTTTCCGCGCGCTGCAGATTGGAGTGTGCAATGGCACGTTGTGCTGCAAGTTCGAGTAATTGAGCATTAGCCTGTTGAAATTGCAGTCCCAATTCAACAGAATCGATTTGCGCAATGGCAGAACCTTCTTCGATCTGATCGCCAACTTGTACTGCCATTTGCACGATTTTTCCGCCGATCAAAGAAGGAATTTTAATTGCAGTCCCTTCAATAATTCCCGTATACATCTTTCCATTATCGCCGTTTGAGCAGGAGAAGAACAAAACGACCAAAATTGACACGATCCATTTTTTCATATTTTTATTCCTTATTTGATATTCTGACCAATCATGCCGGTGACATAATCCATGTTCAGAGACTGTACAAACCACTCAATTTTTGCAGACTGCAATTGAAGTTCGGCCTGCGTTAACGCCATTTCAGCATCATCTACTTCCAGTGAACCGACTTGACTCTGTGAATAAAGCTCACTGACGACCCGTGCTCGTTCCTGAGCCTGCGCAACCAATTGTTGTTGTAATGCAATTTGCTCCTGTGCGTTTTGTAATTGCAGCATTGCCTCTTCGACTTGCTGCCGAATGGCTTTTTCGGTGTCGGTAAATTGTAATTGTACTTTTTCTATATCGAGCCGGGTTTTTTCTGCTTTTTTACGCTCTCGCCCTCCATTCCACAGTGTCCATTGCAATTGTAAGCCGAGGGTATAATAATCCATCCACTCATTTTGGAAAAAATTAACGCCGGGTCGGGCATAATGATACGCCGCCGCCGCAAAAACTTGTGGCCAATAGACACTTTCAATGGCTTTTACTCCGTAGTTTCCTGCTGTAATCGACTTTCTAAGTTGCTCCAGTTCCGGTCTATTTTCCAATGCCGCACGCAGGAAATCGTCTCTGCTTTCCGGAGCGGTGAACGCGGCTGTTTCGGTTGTTATTTTTTGCAAATTAATTGGTGCAGAGGCATTTAAAATCAGCTCAAATTTTGAAAGCTGAATTTGTTCCATTCTCATGAGATTTTGCTGTTGAGTCTGCATTTGCAATTTGCGGCTGGCGGCTTCGAGAGTATCGTAGGCTGCGATTTGTTTGGCCTGCAGCATATTGCGCAAGATCTGCAAATGAGCTTCCGTGCGCTCCACGCCTTTTTGCAGGATATCGCGTTGTAAACCGAGCAATTGTATACCATAGTAGAGCTGACCGGTTTGTAAGAAAAGTTTGTTCTGCACAGCCTGTAACGACGCACTCTGCAATTCTTTTTGTGCTATGGCAGATTTCACCAGGTTTTTTGTGCGAAATCCGGTAAACAGAGGCTGCGTCAGCGAAATATTGTAATCGAACTGGTCTTTAACTCCGGCTTCAATTTGCGGTGTGCCGATACCGGGTAGCGAAAATGGGAGGGATATTTGAGCGATTTCGGAAACATAGGAGGTCTTATGACCAAACTGGACGCTGGGAAGATAATTACTGCGCTGAATTTTGATTTCTTTTTCCGATTGAGCAAGAGACAACCGCGCCTGCTGCAGCGTACGATTGTTCTGCTGCACGATTTTTAAGGCCTCTTCCAGTGTGATTTTCGTGGTCTGCCCGAATAAAAACACAGGCACGAAAAGTAACAAGAAAACTGTTTTTTTCATTAGTTCACCTTGGTTCTGTTCATTGTTTTTTAATGCCATTCCAAAGCACACGATAAATTTCCTCTTTGCGCATGCGGAGAAATTCATTTCCGGTAACAGAAAATTGGAACACGTTTTCCAGTACCGGGCGGGCGATGAATGGAAATATGCATGCGCTAACCGTCGTTATCATGAATTGTGTGGGATCAACGACACGGACAATTCCGGCTTCCTGTGCTATTTTAATTTTTTCCAGAAACATATTTAATGGCAGGTCACCGCCATCGACGGCTTCTTTCATCGCTTCGCTCATAATTGGTGCACCGCGCTGAACTTCCCAGATGACAAAGCGCATAAACAACACATGCTTGTTTATATGATCAAGGTAGTTCTCGATAAAGCTCTTAAGGAATGTTTCAAAATCGTCGGCCTGGGGAAGCGTTTCTGCGAAGGAACGAAAGAAGGCGCGCACACGCTTTTTCATTACGGTATTGAAGAGACGTTCTTTGCTGCGGAAATAATAGTGTAGTCCTGCCTGATTGATTCCGGCGGCTTTTGCGATTTCCTGCATGCGTGCTCCATCCATTCCCTTTTCCAGGAATATTTTTGCAGCGGCATTGATGATGGTTTCTTCAATATTTTTTTTGGCCATTAGATTGAACTTTAAAATTTAACTATTTGATTAAATTTAGAAATTAAAATAAAAAGTTGATTTTTAAATGCAATAATTTTTTTCGAAAGCTGAGGGCAGGCCACAAGGGTTCAGGCTACGAATTCCTATTCTTATTAAGATTGTAGCTTGCCTATTCGTGGCAGAAAGAAAGACAATTGAACCTGGGGAATGGATTGTATGAAGCCGAACTTTGATAAATTCGGTTTTTGGTTTGAAAAAAAATGGTGCCATTAACCTGCTTTATTCATAAACCTCAAGATTGGGCAGGGGATGTCCCCTGCCGATCACTAACCGGGAGTGTTGTATGAATAAAGCAGGTGGGAAATTTAATGGGATTTTATTCCGGTGCTGCCAAAACCACCAGCACCGCGTTCGCTTGCGGGGAGTTCGGTAACAACGTCGAAATCCACATGCACATAGGCGTTAATAACCATTTGTGCGATACGGTCACCACGTTTGATGGGGAAATCCTCCTGTCCGAGATTAATCAGGATGACGCCAATTTCACCCCGGTAATCGGGATCGATGGTGCCCGGCGTGTTCACGAGGGAGATGCCATGCTTAAGCGCCAGCCCGCTACGTGGTCGAATCTGTGCTTCGAGTCCCATGGGAAGGGCAATGGCGAGGCCAGTCGGTACCAGCCGGCGGTCGCCGGGTTTGAGTACAATCGGCTCTTGATTGGCTGCATGCAAATCCATGCCGGCGGCAGAATCACTCATGTATTTAGGTAGAGGAATATCATCGTTTCCGGGCAATTTTTTTATAAGAATTTTGTTTTTCATTGACTCATTCGAAATTAGATTGAAGGTGTACTTGTGTAAATTACATTATTTCGCTGCATACACTTCGACTTCGTATCCCATTTTAGCGAAACTACTGATTTGTTTTTCTGCCTGGGAGCGACTCACATATTTTCCGGTTAACACCATATATTTTTTGCTTTCCGGATCAAAAGCGATGTAATTATTGATTCTTTCGCGTCGTAAAATGCGGGAAAAATCTTCACATTCTTCCCGAAGTTTGAACTTGCGGATCATCAGGGCATATTGGCCTTTTTGCGGATCGTAATAAGTTACAGGCTCGTTGCGGTAGTAGGTGTTATCGCTATAACTGGCGCTACCTTCCTGTCCATCCTCCGGAATTGGTCTGCTGCTCTTTTCTCCCGGCTTCGTGTCACCGACAGGTTTTTCTTTGGCGTTGTTGGAAGAAGATTTTTCATCTTCCTTGCTGACGAAATAATTTTTTCCTTTTTTTATCGTGCTTTTAATTTTATCGCATCCGGTACTCCCCAGCACAAATGCGAGCAGCATGATGAGAAACCATCCTTTTTTCCACATACTTGTTACTCCAAAATTTTGATCGTTTAACGCTTTTACCAGCCGATAATCCCAACGCGCGTACGGGATCGCATCGTTTTTTTGAAAATGAAACACTTTAATTTATAAAAAATAGCCGCTATTGTTGCAACACGAAGAAAGTCAAAAAATGGTAATCATAGCACAAACTGTTCGTGAAGCGGATTTCTAGGCTGTGTCAAAACATAAATAGAACGAAGGCGTTTCGCCGAGTGGAACGTTCGTCACGCTCAGCGAGGACGCTTTCGTTCTATAAAAATAGATGTTTGGGCCAAAAATATTGTGTTTTGAAAATGCCCCGACCATAGAGTATTTTAATCCTTGATAATCAAGCCGGTGATCAATCCCGCGACGGCTGCTTCAACGAGCGTTCCTAAAAACCAGCCAAGGGCCGTGAAATACATGATTGGTTGAACGCTGTAAGTCCCATATCCCATGGAAATTCCCGCGCCAATTCCGAAAACTACACCATATTTCAAACCAACCATCATATTTTTTTCTTTAAAGAACCAATCGTAGACGAGAACAAAACACGCGGCAGATACGAGAGATACAACCATCATCAGTCCCATCATCATTTCTCCTTCCGGCCGCCAAAGAGTTGCTGTTTCAGCATAGGTCGGCATAAGGATAATACTGTGGATTATAAAATCCAACGCTTGCCAACTGACAAATACCGCGACGATAGCCAGGATTGTTTTCTTCATGCTTCCTCCATTCCATAGTTTTTTGCAAAAAAATCTTTTTGAATAAAGCTTTCTATTATAATCAATTTTTCTGTCGAAAGCAAAAGCCTGTTTGTATTAAATCCTATGTTTAAATTATGCATAAAATACTGAAATTTCTACAATATCCTTTGCATATTTCCAAACGTATTCGCATAATAATTAGAACTGTAGAATTATTTTGGATAAAATTATATGTCATCTCTATCGCAATGGCTTTATCAGGTAACAGGAATTAATCCTGCACTGCAATCCGATTTACTGGCTTCAGTTATAACTATTCTGGTTTTGTGGCTCATTCGCAAAATTATAATCCGCATCGTCTGGCAAAAAACGGAGGCTGTGCAACTCCGTTATCGCTGGCAAAAAACCTCGACGTATATCATTGTGCCACTGGGGATATTGCTCGTTGGCCGAATTTGGTTAGCTGGCTTCCAGTCCCTGGCGACATTTTTAGGATTAGTGACAGCGGGTTTGGCGATAGCGCTGCAGGATATTGTAAAAAGTTTTGCCGGCTGGGGATTTATTCTCTGGCGAAGGCCGTTTTCCGTCGGCGACCGTATTCAGATAGGAAATTATTCCGGTGATGTAATCGATGTTCGCATTTTTAAGTTTACGATGATGGAAATCGGTAATTGGGTGGATGCCGACCAAAGCACAGGCCGTATTATTCACCTGCCGAACAGTTTGGTCCTTACGGATTCCATTGCCAATTACGGTCAGGGATTTCAGTTCATTTGGGATGAAATCCCGGTTCTGCTCACCTTTGAAAGCGATTGGGAGAAGGGGAAAGCTATTTTGCAGGACATAGCAACCCGTCATGCGGCACACCTCTCCGGCGCCGCAGAAAAACGCCTGAAAGAAGCCAGTAAACGGTACATGATTTTTTATAAAACCTTAACGCCAACTGTGTATACTTCCGTGCAAGACAGCGGCGTGCTTTTGACGATGCGTTATTTAATCGATCCACGAAATCGCCGCGGTTGTGCACAGAGCATCTGGGAGGATATCCTGCGAGAGTTTGCAAAATGGGACAGCATCGATTTTGCCTACCCGACACAACGATTTTACAATAATGTTTTTGAGGGAAAGGAAGGCGCCAGAGCGAAAATCCATCCACAGCAAAATCCAGGAAATTCTGGCTCAAGCGCCTAGGAAGAGAGCAGTTACGGTAAAAATGAGGCCGTTGATTACCCTGGCGACGGGTGATAAGAAATCAATTTTAATTAAGAAATCCGATTCACTTTTCGCATTTAAAATAAACGGTACCCTTTGCAAGGGGAACTCATAAGTTAAGCAGATACGATTAAAAAGAAGTTCATAAGTGCATCGCACTTGTTCGGAGGAAATTTACAATGACAATCTGGTTATGGATTGGCTTTTTGCTTTTTGTGTTATTCATGCTGGCGCTTGATCTCGGTGTCTTTCACCGGAAAATTCATGTTATAAAAATTCGCGAAGCGATGATGTGGTCGGCATTCTGGATTGTACTCGCTCTACTTTTTAATGCCCTGCTCTATGCTATGTACGAGAATCATTGGCTGGGAATAGGGACAGAAGTGGGGCACCGGCTCAACGGACGCGTCGCTGCATTGCAGTTTTTTACAGGTTATGTTATTGAGAAGTCCTTGAGCCTGGATAATATTTTCGTTATTGCATTAATATTCGCCTACTTCAAAGTGCCTGCAATTTATCAGCATCGGGTGTTGTTTTGGGGAATTCTTGGTGCGCTTGTACTGCGCGGTATTATGATCGCCGCCGGAGCCGCTCTGATTCAACGATTTTCGTGGATGATTTACGTTTTTGGTGTTTTTCTGATTCTCACGGCGGTAAAAATGCTCATCGCACGCCACGACAATCTTGAGCCGGATAAAAATCCCATAGTCAAATTGGTGCGGCGTTTGTATCCGGTTAGTAGCGAATTTGATGGTCAAAATTTTTTTACAATGAAAAACGGGCGAAGAGCAGCAACACCGCTTTTCATTGCGCTGGTGGTTGTGGAAAGCAGTGATGTGCTCTTTGCCGTCGATTCAATCCCGGCTATTTTTGCCGTAACTTTGGATCCATTTATCATATTCACCTCCAATGTTTTTGCCATTCTTGGATTACGCTCCCTCTATTTTGCCCTTGCTGCCATGATGGAAAAATTCCGTTATTTAAAAATGAGCCTGGTGTTTATTTTGGCGTACGTCGGCGTAAAAATGCTGATTTCGCATAAATTTCCAATACCGGCCTGGGTTTCCCTTGCGATCATAGGTGGTATTTTGGCTGTTGGTGTTTTGGCATCCATTCGTGGCAACCGTTTGGATACAGCTCGTTTGGCCTCGCCGTTAGATGAGTCACATGCCTGAACTGAGATTTTATTTATGAAAAATAATGGAGTATTGTTTGGAATCCTTTAAACAAAAAACCGCACAAGCGGATCACTCGAGATTCAGAGAATATGTTAGCAAGTTTAATGAATTAAAAACGGTTTTTGACAGTTTGCCAGATGGGATTGTAGCTATATTAGATAAGGAGATGAAAATAGCAACTGCCAATCGAGCAATTTCTGAAATGCTGGAAATGCCACTGGATGAAATTATTGGTCACGATAGTACGGATCTTTTGGAGGAACGATTTCCGGGTGTACAAAAGGTTGTCAGACAAACACTCGAATCCAAACGTGGTGTGCGCAATTATACAATCGAGAGATTCGCTTCTAATGGAGATTTAAACAGTTTTTTGGTGAGTACAGCTGTCGCCGATGAATTGGAGGATGAATTCGGAATTGTTCTTATTTTACATGATATTTCAGAAATAACACGATTACGAAAATTAACCCTGCAGTTGCAACGCTATGGTGAAATCATTGGTAAATCAAAGAACATGAAAAAGCTGTATGCGCTGATTGAATCTATTAAACACTATGACACATCCGTGCTCATTGTTGGCGAAACCGGAACAGGGAAGGAACTTTTTGCCCGAGCTCTGCACGATATTAGTGATCGTAAAAATAAGCCATTTGTGCCAGTTAATTGCTCCGCATTGCCGTCGGATTTGATTGAAAGTGAACTATTTGGTTATACAAAAGGGGCTTTTACGGGTGCGGCAACGACCCATATTGGCAGGTTTCAGGTTGCGGATGGAGGTACACTTTTTCTGGACGAGGTGGGGACATTGCCACTCAAAACACAAGTTAAACTATTACGGGCTATTCAGGAAAGAGTCATCGAACCGCTTGGTAGTTCTAAAAGTATAGCTGTTGATGTTCGTATTGTTTCGGCAACAAACAGGGATCTGGTTGAGTTAATCTCAAAAGACGAATTTCGTGATGACTTATACTACCGATTAAAAGTATTGCAAATAAATCTACCACCACTGCGGGAGCGCGTGGAAGATATCGCAATATTAGCTGATCATTTTATTACTCGCCTAAACCGTTATTACAACAGGAATATTGTAGGGCTTGCACCAACAACCAGGGAGTTGTTGGAACATTATCTATGGCCAGGTAACGTAAGGGAATTGCAAAATGCTATTGAGCACGCCTTTGTGCTGACTACTGGTGCTTTACTGGAGCCACAGCATTTACCTCCCGAGATACGACTTGCTAATCAGTATGGTGCACCTCCAGCTCCACCTGAGGATATAAGTAAAGGTGAGGAAGAGGAAGATTTGCGCAGAACTCTACTCGCAACGAATGGAAATCTTGTGGAAGCATCCAAAATCCTTGACATACACCGTACAACGCTGTGGCGAAAAATGAAAGAGTACCGAATCGAAAAAGGATTTGGGAAGCAGCAATAAATTCTCCCCCATAAAATATTCTCCATCTAAGTCTTCTGAAAAAACGTTGCAACGTTTTTTCGAGAATTGTTGCAACGTTTTTTGTATTGCAACATTTTTTCTCACTTCACTCCTGTTTTTTAGGCAATTCAAACACCGGAATAAAGAGTTTCGTCATATCACAATGCAGATTTAGCAAAGTGAGAAGCTCCCATTTCCAAGGGAAATTGTACGGAAATTACTCTCAAAAACATTCAGATGTTTGAAATATTAAAATGTTGAATGAACACACGTGCGCAGAGTTGGGTAGGTTGCCCTGGATTGTTTTGATGATCTGGCACAGGAGTTGTGTTGAGTGAAAACAAATTTCAAGGCTTAGTATATGTAAATGAAGTTTATAATGAAATCGACATCTTCAGGACAAATAAAGCTAAATCAGCTAAAACAATATTCGCTCATGCTTTTTTATCGAGTTGAAAATATGGAAAGCCAGGCAACACGTATTGCAATTAATGAAGCTATACAACAATTCGATCTGCATAAAAAAGTTATAATTGAAGAAGTAGAGTATGATCGGGAGAATGAGCTGTGTAAACGTTATAATATTTATGGTATTCCGACATTGCTCACATTTGTCAACCGGAATTTAGTTGAAAAATTTTATGGCCAGATACAAAAAACAGACATTGAAAAGATTATTCGTGATCTAATTCACGATTGAAAACAAATTCATTAAGGAAAGGAAAAAACGATGGAAAAGAATCAAAGGACTTTGACCACAGCACTAACTTGTTTGCTGCTTATCATTTTCAGTTTTTCAAATGTGGCGGGACAAGATCTCAGAGAGTCTTTATTCAGTGATGCTGATGCTGCTTTTACAAATGCGAAAAATGTAAAGGCGGATGTGCTGGCGCCAAAAAGTTATTCCGAAGCAATGAAACACTATGAAAAAGCCGATGCCGGGTTTAAAAAAGGTGAAAACCTGGAAGAAATTCGCAAACAACTTCGGGCAGCTATTAATTACCTGACCAAAGCCGAGAAGGCGACGGAATTGGCAAATGTTACACTGAAAACTTCCATGAGTGCCCGCAACGACGCAAAACAAGCGGAAGCCCCGAAGTATGCAGAAAAGCTTTGGCTGGAAGCCGAAAAGAAATTTGACGAAGCAGGTCGTAAACTCGAATCTGGTGATGTTAATGCAACTAAAAATAAATCAGGTGAAGCTGAAAGTTTATATCGATCCGCAGAATTAAGTGCTATAAAGTCTATATACCTGGCACCCACATGGAAATTGCTTGAACAAGGAAAAGAAATCGATGCTGATGACTACGCTCCTGCAACGTATGCAAAAGCGCAAATGTTGGTAAAACAAGCTGAAAAGATGCTGAATGAGAGTCGCTATGACACGGATGAACCGCGAAGTATAGCTCAAGAGGCGAACTATGAAGCTCGTCATGCAATTTATCTGACCAATTTCAGCAAAGAATTTAAGGATAGTGACAAAAAAGTTGAAGACCTTGTGCTTGCGTCGGAGGTTCCATTGCAAAAAATCGCCGGAAAGCTGGACATATCTGCAAAATTTGACACTGGGTACGAACTGACTACGCAAAAGGTTGTCGAATCTGTGGAGTTGTTGCAGGAAGAAAAAGATAAATTGACCGGGGAAGTCAATGGCCTGAAAGCGCAAGTGGAAACATTGTCCGCGCGAGTCACTGAAATGGAAGGCCAGTTGGGTGGAGTCGAAAAAGAAAAATCACAGTTGGCGCAACGCATTCAGCAACAGGCGGAAAACCGTAAGCGCTTTGCAACAGTGGCGGAATTGTTTGATATTAGTGAAGCACGTGTTTTTCGTGAAGGTGAAAATGTGATTATCCGCTTGTACGGCTTAACATTTCCAGTTAATAAATCCATTATTGAGCCGCGCTTTTTCAGCCTGCTCACCAAAGTTCAAAATGCAATCAACGAATTTTCCGGTTGTATGATCGATATCAATGGTCACACCGATTCATACGGTAGTGACGAACAAAATCTAAATTTATCAAATGAACGTGCAGAAGCGGTTAAACAATACCTTCTTGCAAATATGAAGCTTGATGTAACCCGAATAAAAGCTGTAGGTTTTGGTGAAAGTGATCCCGTTGCGAGTAACGAAACACAGGAAGGCCGTGCGAAAAACCGGCGTATAGATGTTGTAATTACTCCTGGGATGCAAATGGGAAATTAAGATAATTAGAGATGTGCAGCGCAACAATTGATCGCGCATGGAGGTTTTTTTTATTCAGTCACGTTGCGCTGCACTTTACTTCAAGAGGAATTAAATCATGAATTTGTGGCAAAAAATCAAGGATGGTGCTGCAGTTGTTGCGGATAAAGCGAGCGATTTGGTCGAAGCAGGTGGTGAGTTTTTACAGCAGGGATCAGACAAAATAAAATCCGACGAGTCGGGCACAGCAGTAAACTTAAGTAAATTACAGGCAGAAGTTGTAGAGTTGCGTGCAACAATCCAAAATTACTTTACAACACTTGGCGGGGAAGTCTATGTTTTATATATTTCGGATAAAAAGGACGAAATCGTAGATTCCATAATATCTGATATCGCCAGATTGGAAATGCTACGCGAAGAATTGGAAGCGAAAGAGCAGATGTTGACACGGTTGAGCAAAGTTTATGAAGCACAGTCAATTTCCATGCGTGCACTTAAAATACTGCGGGAAGAATTGGAATCTGCAGATGGGACTATTGAGCATTTAACCGTTAGCAAAGAATCTCCTTATGTCGGTTTGACGTTAAGCGAAATTGACAAACCTGCGGATATTTTGCTCGGAGTTATACTTCGTGGAGAAGACTTGATAATCCCCTGTGGTGAAACACAAATAGAAGTCGGTGATAGAATAATGTTGATGGGCAAAAAGGAAGCAGTAATCGCTTTTCTGCATAAATTTAATCCGGAGGCTGAGTAACGCTGATTCTCAGAGTAATAATGGAAAGAGAAACGAATTCCAGAATTTGGCAATTAAACCAGGGTGAAACGCCCCTGGTTACAGCAGCAATTCATAACGGACATAATATAAGGAGGGAAGTAGCCGATATAATCGCCCTCAGTGCAGAAGAACGCCTGCGTGAGGAAGATCCTTTTACATGGGAGTGGACGATTATTTCCGATACACAAATTATTGGATTACAGTCGCGTTTTGAGGTCGACCTAAATGAACCGAGAGAAACGGCAGTTAATATCAATCCAGAACAAGCCTGGGGATTGCAAGTTTGGAAGAGAAATCCATCCCTGGAAATTATAAATCGCTCCCTGGCACAATACGATGCTTTTTACGCTGAAATGCACCGTCTTTTTAGCGTACTAGAAAAAACATTTGGACATTTCGTCGTGTTTGATCTGCATTCTTATAACCATCGCCAGGATGGAATAAATGGTAACTTTGCTGATCCCGCCTTAAATCCAGAAGTGAATATCGGTACTGGAACCATGAAAAGGTTGCGATGGGCGCTTCTGGTGGATCGTTTCATTGCTGATCTGCGGGCTTATAAGTACAACTCACGTCACTTCGATGTGCGGGAAAATATCCGATTTAGAGGAGGCGAGTTTCCTCGTTGGATTCATGCAAATTTTCCACACTCCGGTTGTTGTATTTCCATTGCAGTTAAAAAATTTTTTATGGATGAATGGACTGGTGATCCTTACGGTCTGGAACTGGATGAAATTAGATTGGCTTTGAAATCCACTATTCCGGGTGTAAAGGACGAGTTGGAAAAATTGAAAATTACCTCAGTTAATGTCTCAACTTGAGTAATATGCAATTATTGAGACTCTGAAGCATATATTCATGAAAATTACAACAGATTTCGGATATCAAATTATAAATTGTGTTTAATTAGGTATTTTGCTAAAATCAATAGAAAGGTAATGAGCTTATGAAGTAATTATATGCATAAGTAAAAAAAATGCCGGAGTTAATCATGTTTGAACATCAAATGAAATGGCGTTCGAAAAAAGCCGGTTTGCCACCCGGAAGTTATGTTTTTCTCGGGGAGAAACGGCAGGAGGAAATTCAGCTCAATCTCATGACATACAACGAGACGGATTTTGAGTTTCGTAATATTGAGAAGATAGAGGACGCTGTAGATTATAAAGAAAAAACAGATGTCACCTGGGTTAATATTTACGGATTGCATGATATTGACTTGTTGAAAAAAATTGAAACGGCATTTACAATTCACCCACTTGTGCTGGAAGACGTGCTCAATACGACGCAACGGCCAAAAATTGAAATTTATGACGACTATGTTTTTGCTGTCATCAAAATGATTTATTATGATGCGGAAGAAGCTGAAATTTCCACGGAACAAATCAGCATAATATTGCAAAATAATTTTATTATCTGTTTTCAGGAACGCAAAGGCGATATTTTTCATGCATTGCGCGAGCGCATAAAAAATTCTGTCGGGCGCATTCGAAAAAACCAGGCCGACTATCTCGCCTACGCGATTATGGATGTCATCGTTGATAATTACTTCTCTGTCCTGGAAAAATTGTCGGACCATATCGAAATGCTGGATGAGGAAGTCTCCGATAACCCCGAGCCGGAAATGGCACAGAAAATCAATATGTTAAAACGCACCCTTCTGATGTTACGCAAAAACACCTGGCCTCTGCGGGAGATGATCCATCAAATAGCGCGGGATGAAAATCCTCAATTCCGAAAGTCGACCATCCCGTTTCTGCGCGACCTGTATGACCATACGGTGCAAGTGATTGACACGACAGAGAATTACTGGGAAATGGCAAGTGGTTTGAAGGATATGTATATGTCCATGGTAAGCAACCGCATGAATGAAGTCATGAAAGTTTTAACAATCATAGCAACGATTTTTATACCGCTTTCTTTTATTGCCGGGGTATATGGAATGAATTTCGACACGGGAGCCAGTCCCTTCAATATGCCGGAATTATCTTTTACTTTTGGTTATCCACTTTTCTGGCTCCTCTGCATTGCAATTGGTGGAGGGCTGCTGTTCTTGTTTAAGCGGAAAAATTGGCTGTAAATTAACTTGTGCATTATGATATTTGCATTTTATTCGGCAGCTAAATGTTGTAAATTCATTCCCAAAATTTTTTCCTAATCAATTATAAAAGCAAGCAATCCCAGGATGCAAAATGGAGTCTTCCATTGGCTCCTGGTTTAAATATGTTTCCCTATGAATTTTCAGGTAAAAGATCATTTAAGTGAACAAGACATAAATCTTGGATTAAAAGCTGTTCTAAAAGATGGATTAACCTCTCAGTCCATGCTGACACTGACAAGCGGCGCTTTTCTCGTCGCATTTGCTTTGGAATTGGGTGCATCAAATTTAATTGTCGGTTTGCTGGCAGCTATTCCGCCTTTGGCGCAACTTTTACAAATTCCCGCCATCGCCTGGGTAGAGAAAATCAGAATTCGTAAATTGATTACCGTCTATTTTTCTGCAGTCAGCCGAATTTTTTTATTGCCGATTGCCATCATTCCATTTTTCTGGCCGGATCAAACGGGATTGTTTCTGCTTATCATCGGGTTGACCTTTCATGGGTTGCTTTCAGCACCAAGCGCTTGCGCCTGGAATTCCTGGATGCGGGATTTGATTCCCCAGGATCGCCTTGGTGTCTTTTTTTCCAAACGCATTTCCTTTGCAATGGCCCTGGGTGCCTTCATCAGTTTGCTGGCAGGGTTCATGATCGACTTCTGGAATAAAAATTCACCAGAAAGCGCGATTTTTGGTTATTCCGTATTGTTTGCTTTAGCATGTGCCGCCGGTTTGCTGGGGATTTATTTTCTCTACAACACACCGGAACCACGGATGGAAGTTGCGGAACACAATCTGAGCTTGATTCAGTTGCTCAAACAGCCATTCTCAGATACAAATTTTAAAAACCTGATCGTGTTTTTGGGAACCTGGAATTTTGCCATAAACCTGGCGGCTCCATTTTTTACCGTTTACATGTTGCAAAGGCTCTCTTTAAACATGACGTATGTCGTCGGGCTCACGGTTTTGAGCCAAATATTCAATTTTGTATTTTTGCGGATTTGGGGGAAAATCAGCGATCGCTTCAGCCATAAATCCGTTATTTCAGTGAGTGGTCCTCTGTTTATTTTCTGCATTTTCGGTTGGATTTTCACCACGATGCCGGAAAAATATATTTTAACCACACCATTACTGATTCTGCTGCATGTTTTTATGGGTATTTCTACGGCCGGCGTCACCCTTGCGGCTGGCAATATCGGTTTAAAACTCGCACCCAAAGGCCAGGCAACGGCTTACCTTGCCGCCATTTCTTTTATAAATTCCCTGGCCGCGGGATTTGCCCCAATAATCGGTGGACTTTTCGTCGATTACTTTGCCGAACATGGCTTGCGATTGTCGATCGATTGGCTGAGTCCCAGCAGTGTTCTCTCTCTTCATCCGATGGACATTCGTCATTGGGATTTTTTCTTTTTGTTCGCTTTTCTCATGGGGCAATACAGTTTGCATCGCTTGGCATTGGTCAATGAGGTAGGACATGTGGAGGAGAATATCGTTATCCGCGAGCTCTTCACCGAAGTGAGCCGCAAAATGGGCAACCTCTCCTCGGTAACTGGCATCCGGCAACTGGTGGAATTTCCTTTCGGATTATTGAAATATCTGATACCGGTTCGCTATTTCTCCAACCGAAACAATTCCAATTCCCCTGTCGCTCCGAACGATGAAACTTGAGCGTGATTGGTGAAATGCTGTTGCCAATTTGTGATATAAACTCCACCTCGTTTTTGGTAGTTAAAAGGTAAATTTAACAAAAAAAGGAATTTTCTCATGCCTAAAGCGAAATCAACAAGCTCAGGCCATGGATTTGGAACTGCGCCGGTATTCTTAGCGGCAATCAGCACTATTCTCGGCGCTATTCTTTTTCTGCGCTTTGGTTATGCGGTCGCACATGTTGGGATGGTGGGCTCGATACTGATCGTTCTTATCGGACACGCTATTACAATTCCGACCGCACTGGCTATCGCTGAAATCGCGACAAACTTAAAGGTGGAAGGCGGTGGTGAATATTTCATTATCAGTCGATCTTTCGGTTCCATGGTCGGCGGCACGATCGGTATCTCGCTCTACTTTTCACAGGCTATTTCCGTTGCTTTTTACATGATAGCGTTCGCAGAAGCTTTTACACCATGGTTCGGCTGGATAGAAACAACACTAGGCATTACACCCCAAACCTGGATGATCAGCGCTCCGGCAACTTTGATTCTGTTAATAGTTATGTTGGTGAAAGGCGCTGATCTGGGTGTTTCTGCCCTATGGGTTGTTGTTGTCATTCTGGGTACATCGCTTTTGGTGTTCTTTGTCGGGCATCCTCTGGAAGCGGCGGCAAACAAGGATATTTTTGCGACGATTGAAAAACCGGACAATTTCTTTATGGTTTTCGCGATCATTTTTCCGGCATTTACAGGCATGACAGCCGGTGTTGGCCTTTCGGGTGATTTAAAAAATCCACGTAAATCGATACCCCTGGGAACGTTGACGGCAACCTTCGCGGGCATGGTTATTTATATTCTTGTGGTTATCAAATTAGCCTACAGTTTGCCATTGCAGGATTTGGCTACCAACCAGTTTGCTATGGGTGAAATAACCGTTTGGAGTCCGATTATTCCCATAGGTCTTGCGGCTGCGACGATTTCCTCTGCCATTGGTTCAATCCTTATTGCCCCACGCACCATGCAAGCTTTGGCAGGTGACCATATTTTTCCAATGAAAACCGTGAATGCTTTTTTACAAAAAGGTCGTGGTAGCAGCAATGAACCTGTGAACGCAACGCTTATCACGGCGGTTATCGTTTTCGTATTTGTCTCGATGGGGAGTGTTGATTTTGTCGCCCAAATCATAAGTATGTTTTTTATGATAACCTATGGTTCCCTCTGCCTGGTCAGTTTTCTTGAGCATTTTGCAGGGAATCCATCCTACCGGCCGACTTTTCGTTCCAAATGGTATTTATCACTGATCGGTGCTATCGCCTGTTTCGTGGTTATGTTCCAAATGGCACCTTTGTACGCATTTCTTTCTGTTTTAACGATAATTATCATTTATCTCAGCTTAAAACGGGGGCATGACGAGGAAGATGATTTATCGGCCATGGTAAAAGGTGTTTTATTCCAATTAAGCCGGCGTCTGCAGGTACTTATTCAGAGGAAACACTCCGAAGTCTCCCCGACGAGTTGGCGTCCGTCCTTTATCGCCGTTTCATCCTCGTCGCTCACCCGGTTGGCCCCTTTCGATTTACTACGCTGGATATCCCATTACTATGGTTTTGGCACATTTATTCATTTCATTAAAGGTTTGCTGAATGAAAACACCAATACAGAAGCAAAACAAAAACTTGACCTGCTCATTCAGCAAAGCAAGACCAGCCGTGCGGGAATTTATGTGGATACAATCATTTCACCGAGTTTCAAAACGGCGGTAGCACAAATAGTACAGATACCGGGTATTTCCGGAATGGACAATAACAGTATTCTGTTCGAATTTCACGAAGATGATCACGAGGAAATTCTCGATATAGTGGATGGCTGTAAATACGCGGCTTACGTCAATTTTAATATTTGTGTGCTGCGTTCATCGGAGCGGCACTTTGGCTACAAAAATAAAATTCATATCTGGTTAACTCCCGGTGATTTTCGTAATGCCAACCTGATGATCCTGCTTGGTTACATCATATTAGGCCATCCCGAATGGAAAGAAAGTGAGATAAAACTTTTTGCGACCTTCGAACAGGCAGAAATGACGAAACAAGTTGCCCGGCTTAACCAGCTTATTGAAAAAGGCCGGATTCCTATTTCTCAAAAAAATGTGCAAAAAATACCTTTCGCGAAGAAAAAAACCACTTATGAATCCCTCGTTTCCACCCATTCGGAGGATGCTGATCTTGTTATTATGGGATTTTCCCTGGCAAAACTGGAAGAGGAAAAAGGGGATTTTTTTAAACGATTCAAAAACATCAAAGAGTTGTTGTTTGTTCGTGCTGGTCAGGATATCGCTATTAAAGAGGCAGCAATTTAAGGCAGCACGGGTCACAAAGTATACAGGAGTATCGCATGGAAGAAGAGGGAAAAACACCAGACGACAATGCGTTATTGAATGACAAAATTATCGATATGCTGGATAATGCCGACGGCCAGGTTGCGAAGATCACCGTCGAAATTGAGGACCAGCGTAAAATAGCAGCAGATGCTTCCTATCCTATGGAAGAGCGGCTCGAGGCCTTTGAAGATATCATCGATTCAGAGGTGGGTGATACGACGATGACGCGGGCACGGAACATAGAGCGGGAAGCGGGGTTCCGGCAAATTTTTTTCAAATTTGAGGGCGGGAATCCCACGGGTACACAGAAGGACCGCATCGCATTTGCGCAAACCATGGATGCCCTGCGTCGCGGTTACGACACTATTACCATGGCGACTTGTGGCAATTATGGCGTCGCGATGGCGCTGGCTGCTTCACTGACGGGATTGCGCTGCCTGATTTACATACCCGATGAATTTCATGCCAAGCGCGTTGTTGAGATGGAAAAAATTGGCGGCGAAATTATACGCGTCCCCGGGGATTACGAAAATGCTGTCGTGCTTTCACGCGAAAGGGCGGAAAAGGATGAGTTGTACGATGCAAATCCTGGTGGTGCCAACACGCCTTTGCAATTGCGTGCATACGGTGAAATCGCCTATGAAATCTATGACGATCTGCGCGATGCACCGGCAGCCATCGCAGTGCCTGTGTCCAATGGCACAACACTCGCGGGAATTTATAAAGGATTTCTCAGTCTTTATCGTCGTGGCAAAACATCACGCATGCCGCGTATTGTTGCCGGCTCTTCCTACAACAAAAATCCTATCGTACAGGCTTTTCTTAAAAATAAAGCAACTTGTGAGGACCTGGAACCGCGTAAAATTCATGAAACGAAAATAAACGAGCCGCTCATCAATTGGCATTCCATAGATGGGGATTACGCCCTCGACGCGATTCGTCACACCAATGGCTGGGCAGCGAATGCAACGGATAAAAATTTGTTGTTGTATTCAAAGACAATTCGGGAAAAGGAGGGACTGCATGTTTTGCCAGCCTCAACAGCCGGGTTGCTGGCTTTGCTGGATCAAAATCAGAAACATCCGCTGGAGAATGACCGCTATGTGGTCGTTTTGACCGGGAGAAAAGCATAGTAGTTGTTAGATTGTAAAGCTAGTTTGAACTAGCCACCCAGGATTTGGGCTGTGTCAAAACATAAATAGCACGAAGGCGTCCTGCCGAGTGGTACGTTCGTTACGCCCAGCGAGGACGTTTTCGCTCTATGAAAAGGGATAATTGAGTTCAAAATATTGTGTTTTGACTCAGTCCCATCGTGTACCTGGAATCGCGTACCTGGAACATCTCAGAAATAAAGCTGGCACTGTTTTTCTTGATATTTAAAAAACCACGCAGAGCCTTTGAATTCGCAGAATAAAATAAAACATTGCGATTAATGCTTTGTGCCTTCAAAAAAGTTTTAACTGGATTATTTAAAAATGAAAACACAACAATCGCCACTTGATGGATCGGCCATTGTCTACTGCGAAGGGGCGTTTAATACGCCGAATGGAAAAACCGCCCATGGGCTGGTACGCTTCACTCATCGTTACAACGTTGTTGCCGTCATCGATTCCCGCTATGCAGGGCAGGATGCTGGGAAGGTGCTCGATGGAAAAGTGAAAAATATCCCCGTTTTTGCCTCATTGCCAGATGCCGTCGCGAAGACCACGGACAATGGAACACCGGCATCTCATTTCGTGGTTGGCCTGGCTCCGGATGGCGGACGCCTGAATCCTTCGGCACGCAACGATGTGAAACAAGCTATACAACTTGGTCTCAATACCGATTGTGGATTACACGATTTTCTCAGCGAAGACGATGAAATTTCCGCTCTCGCCCAAAAAGCCAGGGTGACAATTCGTGATGTACGCAAGCCACCGGCTCGAAAGCAACTGCACTTTTTTAGTGGTAAAATTGAGGAAGTGAGCGCTCTCAAAATTGCGGTTTTGGGTACCGATTCCGCCATCGGTAAACGCACGACAGCCTGGCTCATCGTGCAGGCTTTTCAGAATGCAGGTTTGAAAGCAGAAATGATAGGCACCGGACAGACCGCATGGATGCAAGGCGCACGTTATAGTCTGATTCTGGATTCTCTGGTCAATGATTTTGTCTCAGGCGAAATTGAACATGCGGTGTGGAGCGCCTGGGATCAGGCGAAACCCGATGTCATCGTTATCGAGGGCCAGGGCAGTTTGATGAATCCTGCCTATCCGGGTGGTTTCGAGATTTTAGCAGCGGGCCGGCCGGATATCGTCGTCCTGCAGCATGCGCCGGCGAGAAAAGAATACGATGGCTTTCCCGGTTATCCCATGCACTCCTTGCGAAAACAGATTGATGCCATCGAATTGCTCTCCGGCAAGCCAGTCGTGGCAATTACTGTCAATCACGAAGATCTCACCCCTGAACAAATACCTGCAGCCTGCAAAGAAATCACTGCAGAAGTTGGCCTGCCTGCTTTTGATGTGCTTTTGCATGGCGCAGAAGAATTAGTAAAAGTTTTAAAATCAAAGCGATGAGGCTTATCCCATGAATGGCGATGCGGCGCCTTTAGTAATACTGAAAGTCATCGATAGACTTGAAGTCGGTCCGGTGAAATTGGAGCGTAAACGTTTGATTGCGCCTTACAAGGTCGTGCAAAACCAACAAGTCTATGAAACTGAATTGATTTACAGTTACGAAGAAAATGTCTTCGATCCGGCAGAACCGGAATCACGTAATCTTGCCAATATGATCGCTGCCCAGGTTGCGATGAACTACGGTTTATTTTGTGAGACGATCGTTTTTCGCGGCGAATTTGACGCAGTGGATCAAAAATTCATCGAGGAGATGACGGAAAACACTGCCGGTGAGATATACGTGATAAAATTTCTCGAAGGGAATCCATTTCTTATTGGGGAGGCAAAAAACTTAAAGGTAGAGAAACGGGAAAAATATTCGCAAGCCAGACTTGAATTCCCTGACAGCACCGCCGGTAATTTTCAACCTTGGGACACCCAGAAGGAGCGCTATGCGGTTCTTTCGAGCGGTGGTAAGGACAGTTTGTTGAGTTTTGCATTGATGAATGAATTGGGATATGAGACACACCCGATTTTCGGCAATGAATCCGGGCGACATTGGTTTACGGCTCTCAACGCATTCCGTCATTTCAAAGAAAATGTTCCCAACACGGCTCGCGTGTGGATGAACAGCGATCGTGTTTTCGCCTGGATGTTGCGCCATTTACCGTTTGTTCGTCAGGATTTTGCCAGCGTCCGAGCGGATATTTATCCAATTCGTTTATGGACCGTTGCCGTTTTCCTGTTCGGCGTACTACCGCTTCTACGCAAGCGCGGAATCGGTAATTTGTTGATTGGTGATGAATACGACAGTACTTGGACAGGTGAATTTCAGGGAATTCCCCATTACGAAGGATTGTATGATCAAAGCCGCTATTTTGATGATATGATGACGACTTATTTTCAGCAAAAAAAATGGGCTATGCACCAGTTTTCAATTTTGCGTCCATTATCCGAAATGCTGATTCTTAAAATACTTGTCAGCAGGTACCCGGATTTGCAGCAGCATCAAGTTTCCTGTCATGCGGCACATAAGCAGGAAGACCGAATTCATCCCTGCGGCAAATGCGAAAAATGCCGTCGTATCGTTGGCATGTTAACGGGGTTTGGTGCCGACCCAACTCGCTGCGGATACAAACCGGAGCATGTCGCGCCTTGTTTGGAGGCACTGGTAAAAAAAAGTATCCACCAGGAAGCAGAAGGCGTTGCACAACTGCTCTCGATGTTGGTAGAGCAGGGCAAAATCGAACTTTCCGAATCACAACGCGAATCTTTACAATCCCATCCGGAAATAGTACATGTGCGTTTTCACCCCGAAAATGCACCGATTAATTATCTACCAGAGGCTATTCGCAAGCCGTTAGTGGATATTTTTCTCAAGTATGCGACCGGTGCGCTGCAATGGCGTGAAGGGCAGTGGCATGACGTTAAATTGTAGCTGAGCCAGAGACGTTGCAAACGTTGAAGATTAAATGAATCGATGAAATAGCCGGATTCAAAGCCGTAACCGCGTACACTTGCGAAGACTAATATGAAATCGGAATAAATTCGATAATTTCACTTAAATCTAACCTATCCCTTCGCAAGGGTAATTTTCAGGCTAAACAGTTACTTAAATTCGGATATAGAATGCCCTGAAAAATGAAAGTGCGTCGCACTTTACCTATTTCAGGGGAGAAATTTATAAGTTGCGGTGCTCGCTTTTTAGGCATGTGCATCGCACTGCTTTTGGGAGAATAAAATGAACAAGTCAAAGAAAACTGCATTTCGTGATAATATCTTATTAGGGGAATTAACCTGGCCGGAAGCTGAACAACGATTCGCAGAAATGGATGTAGCATTACTGCCTGTAGGCGCTATTGAGCAGCACGGTCCGCATCTGCCACTGGACACAGACGCATTCGACGCGGACTATCTCGCACGGGCTGTTGCAGAAAAATGCAGCTCCCCAAAACCGCTCGTATTGCCTTTGATTCCCTATGGCGTTTCCTACCATCATGATGAATTCAGCGGTACGATAAGCGTTAACAATGAAACGCTTTCGCGCTTCGTTTACGAGATCGGTATGAGCGCAGCGAAAAACGGGATTAAAAAATTGCTCATCATAAATGGGCACGGTGGCAATGGCCCAACACTGAACTTTGCCGCACAAATGATTAACCGCGATGCGCACATATTTGTCGGAGTCGATAGCGGAGAAACAAGCGATGTGGATATTGATGGCATGTGCGAAACACCGAATGACGTGCATGCAGGAGAAATCGAAACCAGTACTTCGCTTGTTTTGCGCCCACATCTGGTTAAAATGGAAAAAGCGCACAAATCCGTCCCTGATTTTTCTATCCGTTATCTCAACTTCAGCTCCAAACGTGGCATTTCATGGTACGCTTATACCCATCGTTTATCGACGACTGGTGTCATGGGCGATCCGACAAAAGCGGATGCTGCAAAAGGCGAAAAAATGTGGGAGATCATGATTAAGCACCTCGTCAATCTGGTGGAGGATTTAAAAGGCATGACACTGGAAGAAATTCATCAGTTGCGATATTAATTATGAAGATTATTAAAACCGAAGCCTGGGTGGTGGAAATGCCGCTTAAACAGGCTTACACAATAGCTTATGAGACAATTGATCATGCGAGCAATGTCTTTTTACGACTGGAAACAAATACCGGTTTGATTGGCTATGGCTGTGCAGCACCGGATTTACAAGTAACCGGAGAAACGCCGGCTGGTGTTATGCTGGCAGTGGAAAATGTGATCGCACCCACCCTTGCCAACTCTGATCCTCTGCGAAGTGCAATGCTTTTGGAACGCTTGAAATCGACTTTGTTGAATCAGCCGAGCGTTCTCGCTGCGGTGGATATGGCCTTATACGATCTGTTAGGAAAAGTAGCCAGCCTCCCGCTATGGAAATTACTTGGTGGCTTCCGGGACCGGATGAAAACCAGCGTCACTATCGGCATTCTTCCTGTTTACGAAACCATGCATGAAGCGGAAAAATGGCTTGCTGCCGGTTTTAAATGTTTAAAAATCAAAGGTGGTGTTGACGTCCGAGTGGATATCGAGCGGATTCTGAAGTTGAGGGAATTGGTTGGTCCGAATTTTGAATTACGTTTCGATGCGAACCAGGGATATACATACGAAGAATCGCTGGCTTTTGTAAACGAAACACGCTCAGCCAAACTTGAACTCATGGAACAACCAACACCGAAAGGTGAACCCGATTTGCTCGGCCGTGTGACGGATACCGTGCCAATTCCTGTGATGGCCGATGAAAGCTTGATGACTTTGCGGGATGCATTTCGGCTTGCAAAACGGAATTTAGCCGATATGGTCAACATCAAACTGATGAAAGTTGGAGGGATTGCTGAGGCGATGCATATTAATTCTGTGGCTCGTTCTGCGGGCCTGGAAGTAATGGTCGGTTGCATGGATGAGGCTGCGCTGGCGATAGCAGCAGGATTACATTTTGCTCTCGCACGCCCGAACGTTATGTACGCCGACCTTGATGGTCACTTCGATTTGTTGAATGATCCGACAGATGGCGCTGTATTAATCCGCAATGGCTATCTTTTTCCGACGAATCGTCCCGGTCTAGGATTTGATTTTTAACCAACTTTAAGCGTAGCTTTTCAATCTGTCTTCGGCTTGGGCTATTTGCAGCTGCACGGCTTTTTCCGCTGTTCCGCCAATTACAATACGTTGAGCAATGCTGACGGGAAATTGTAATGACTTAAACACGTCAGCCTCAAACAGTTCGCTGAATTCCTTGAATGTCTCCAGCCGGAAATCGGTGATATGACATTGCTCATGGATTGCACGACGAATGATTTGCCCAACAACTTCGTGGGCTTGTCTGAAAGGCATTCCTTTTTGCACGAGGTAATCGGCTAAATCTGTGGCAAGTAATCCCGGCTCTAACGCTTGCTGCATTTTATCAACACGAAAAGTTGCACTGCTTAGAGCCTCATTAAAAACATTCGTAGCGAGAATCGCTTCTTCCAGTTGGCTGAAAGTTATCTTTTTATCTTCCTGCAAATCACGGTTATAAGTGAGGGGGAGGCCTTTTTGCAAAATGAGCAATTGGTTGGCCGCCGCAATCGCGGCGGCTGATTTGCCCCGAATGAGTTCCATTGCATCAGGATTTTTCTTTTGTGGCATCATGCTGCTGCCGGTTGCATAACCATCCGAAAATTCAATGAAGGAAAATTCCAGAGAATTCCACATTTGCATCTCGGCGGCCACACGGCTGATCAGCGTAAAAAAAGCACCAATATCAAACAGCAATTCGCTACAAAAATCGCGGTCTCCTGTCGCATCAATGCTGTTTGGAGATGCCTCGCGAAAACCCAGTTTCAATGCAATACGTTCTCGATCCACCGAAAAAGCACTGCCCGCCAATGCGCCGCTGCCCAGGGGGCATACATCGAGTCGGTAGAGGTAATCTTTAATGCGGGTGATCGTGCGATCGATCCCCCAAAAGATTGCAAGAATGTAGTGCGATAATAAAATTGGCTGGGCCTGTTGCCAGTGGGTGTAACCGGGTAAAATCACACCCAATTCATCTTTGGCTATAGCAATGAGTGAATCCTGCAACCGCACGAGTTCTATCTGCCAGTCTTTGACACGTCCTTTTAGATAAAGTCGGCTGTCTGTGACAACCTGATCGTTGCGACTGCGGCCAGTGTGGATGCGCGCTCCCGCATCTCCGGCAATTGCCGTGAGACGGCGTTCGATCGCGACATGAATGTCTTCGTCGGTTGGCTCAAATTCGAAACTTCCCTTTTCCATTTCTTCCACAATGAGATCGATTGCGGAAAGAACAGATTTTAATTCATCTTCGGTATAAATTCCGATTTCTGCCAATTCTGTTGCCCAGACCCGGTTTACCGAGATATCCTCACGCCACATGAGAAAATCCGTTTCAACGGATCGGCTGAAGCGTTCCATTAAAGGACTGACATCGCCTTCCATGCGGCCGCTCCACACTTTGCTTTTTTTAATCATTCATTAATCCCGTTTGAAAATGCTGTAATCTGGATGATCGTAATGCGGTGGTATATTCCCTTCGAGATCAATCATGGCTTTCACCTTCAACGGCAAACCAAACAGGTTGATAAAACCAGCGGCGTCTTTTTGATCATATATATCATCTTTTCCAAAGGTAGCCAGATCTTCGCGATACAGGGAGTACGGTGATTTGCGACCTTCAATTATACAATTTCCTTTATAAAGTTTCAAGCGTACCGTGCCAGTTATTTGTTCCTGCGTTTTTTGGATGAAGGCTTCCATGGCTTCACGCAGGGGAGTGAACCATTGGCCGTTGTAAATCAGCGAAGCGTATTTGGGAGCAAGTTCATCTTTATAGCGTAAAATATCCGCTGACAGGACCAAACTTTCCAATTCCCGGTGGGCAGCATAGAGAATTGTTCCACCCGGTGTTTCATACACGCCGCGTGATTTCATCCCAACCAGTCTGTTTTCCACGATGTCAATCCGGCCGATACCATTTTCCCCGCCTAATTTGTTGAGACGGCTTACCAATTCGACAGAATCGACTTTTTGGCCATTAATACCGACAGGAATGCCCTGGACGAATTCAACCGTGATAACCGTAGCTTTGTCTGGGGCTTCTTCAGGGGAAACCGTGAGGTGGTAGATTTCTTCCGGAGCTGAATTCCACGGATTTTCAAGAGCACCTCCCTCGCTTGATCGATGCCATAGATTATCATCATGGCTGTAAATTTTTTCTCGGCTTGCTGTAATTGGAATACTGCGTTCATCCGCGTAAGCAATCGCGTCTTCCCGGGAACGGATATCCCATTCACGCCAGGGAGCAATAACTTTCAATTTTGGATTGAATGCTTTGTAAGTTAGTTCAAAACGAACCTGGTCGTTTCCCTTGCCTGTGCAGCCATGTGCAAGGGCATCGGCACCTTCTTTTTCTGCGATTTCAACCTGGCGGCGTGCTATGAGTGGGCGGGCGATGGAAGTTCCCAATAAATACTTCCCTTCATAAATAGCCCCTGATTTGATCATTGGAAAGAGAAAGTCTTCCACAAATTCCGTGCGCAAATCTTCGATATAGAGTTTACTTGCACCGGTTTTTAATGCCTTTTCCTCTAATCCTTCCAACTCAGCGCCTTGGCCAAGGTCCGCTGCCATCGCAATCACTTCACAACCATAGTTTTCTTTGAGCCAGGGGATGATAATAGAGGTGTCTAAACCACCGGAATAGGCCAGTACAACTTTTTTGGGTTTCACAATATGCTCCTGTATTTTTATGCAGTTTGTTGAAAATAAACAACGCTTGTTAGGTAGAAGTTGAGTTTAATTTTTGTAAATAAATTAAGAAAATATAGAATTTTCTTAAGTTTTTGCAAGCAGGAAATAATTGAATTCAACTTTAAAATTTCCAAAATTGGAACAGTGTGTTTGTCTTTGTTGAAGTGAGCTGTACTTTTACAACTCGGTGACAAAAAACTCTGATTATCCATTATCGGGTCTGTTTTTTGTGGTGAATTTATGAGGGATGAGTTGGTCAAATTATTTTGGCACAATTATTCCTTGTAAAGAGAGTGAAATTTTCGGTAAAAATATCCGAGGAAGTTCAGTGTTTATTATTCAGGCAAGAATACGATAGTTTTGTATAATTAAAGAAAGCGAACCGTTATTCGGTGTTATGCAGGTTTTGCAATTTGTTGAAGATTAATTCGAATTTTTATATAATGGTAATCCTTATCGCTAAAGAATCTGTCGAAAAAAATCATCTTTTCGAGGGCTAAGTGTGAAATCCAACTTATTTTCAATATTTCTCTTATTGTGCTTTTTTCGGATAACTAACGCTCAAAGCACTATGTGGCAACCTGAATATGTCACGCTTGATGATGGCGAGCATGGTACAGGATTGCAAACTTCCAGCGTAGCTGTTCTTGGCCCAAATCGGTTTGTCGCCCTCGTCTCGGTACCGGAAAATCCTGAAAACAACATTTTTAACACATCCGAGAACTATCTTGTTGGATATTGGGATGCTGATTCTGTTCGGGGGCGTGTAACATATCAAGAGTATGCACCCTACGGTCAAAAAGAAGTCTGGAGTGCGGGAGATAGGAAAATCGACTTTAACGGCGCATGGCAAATAACAGGGGGCCAGGATAACTTAATCTATGTCGCCAACAATGATGAGAATCATTCGATTTTGGTTTTTGAACTATTGCCAAACGGTGTTAGGCCAGTGCCATATTCTCTATCGACTGGAAAAGAAACTATTTTTGCGATAGCAGTCGCGGATAATGGAAGTGTGCTCGTTGCAGATTATTATGGGAGTGATGATAAAAACAATGAATTGAGAATTTATCCGGCAATAAATCAGGATTTAAATCTTTGGCACGAAATGACAACAAATTCTGCCAGTCCTGTTGCGAGTATTGATTTGCCTGGAGGAGTTATCCAGGGGATTGCAGTGAATAATAATTGTACTGTCATTTATGTCAGTCTGTCATCTACACGAGAAATTATTCGTTTTACAGGTAGTGTGGAAGGTGGATATAGGAAAGATACGAATTTTAATTTGCGTTTAAAGGAAACAGATGTTGTCAATAATCCCGGTTCTGGCATCCCTACATTTTTGGGTTTGGATTACTCGGATCCGCGTGATTATCTTTTCGCTGCTACCGATGTATTTCTACTCAAAGGAATGGATGGCGCATATCCATATGGGCGGATTTATGTTCTACAAGGCCAGACTGCAATCATAGTAGATACAATCGATATAGCTGCAAATAATCTGGCACGCATAGGCGAATATGTTCGAGGTTCAGCTAATGGGCTAGCTGGTGGTTATGCTTCAGTGTATGATGTTGAAGTGGATGACAATCTCTCTGTTTATACTCAGACCTATTATGGTTGGGCAATTGAGAAGTGGACTTATAGGTTTGATTATTCTGAGACTGCGGTAAGTGATAATAATACTGAGGTGCTCAAATTTTCTTTGGAACAAAATTTCCCAAATCCTTTTAATGAGAGTACGCGGATAAAATTTACACTTCCAGCCGATTCACATGTATTATTGGAAGTTTGCAACATCTTAGGGGAAAAGGTGAGCGTTTTAGCAGATGCTTTCTATACGCAAGGTATGCATTCTGTTGTTTTTGACGGCACAAATTTAGCATCCGGTTGTTACATATATTTTCTGCGAACAGATTCCTACCGACAAGTACGAAAAATGGTTTTTGTAAAATGAAATTTCAAGCCTGGTAGTCCTTCTCTTCGACTCCGATTTTCTCATTAAAATAGATAGTCTGGTTTATTGCTTAATGTGGCAATTACTAATAAAGTGTTCTGTTTTGAGCAGATCTCAATTGTTTGCCTAAGATTTTTTTAAAAAAGTTTATGGAATTTGATGTGAATTTAACCCTACCAAGTCAGACAGTAGAAGATTGGTAGTAGTGAAGGGACACTGCTGCTTTCCAGGGGGGAGAAAGCACAGAAAATTTTTATGAAACCAGCTTCTCTTTTATATATATTGACTTGTGTTTTTATGGCTGATTGTAGCCGGGATTAAGAATTGAATTCAGGAACGATGATGTACTTGTCTACCTAGCCTAACAAGAAGCTGTGTTAATCCCAGCTATAAACAGCAGCATATGAGAACCCTATGATGCTTGAATAGAAGATGGGAGAAATTGATATATTCGAAAGAGTACAATTCAGTCCTTTAAAATCTTTGCAAGTTGATTAATTTTTAATTAATATCTTTTTCATCCTATTAATTAAAAACGATTTTATGGTTTTGTACTCCCAATTCTATTACAGGGTTTTCTAATATGCGGTTCCTAAATCGAACTCCGGCGCCAGATGGAACATCAGATAAGACCATTGTAAATCTTTACAAGATAAGTAAAAATCCTCACGATATTGCCCCACTATATAATAAATATGGAAAACGATTATTTTTTTTCTGTAGAAAATTTATATCAAACCCTGACGATTGTTACGACTCCGTCATCGATATTTTTCTGCTGGTTATAAATGATTTAAAGAAACATAATGTAAATAATTTTGAGAAATGGCTTTTTGCAGTAGCGAGGCATTATTGTCTCGACAAAAAGAAGAAAAAATCTCGCCTCGAATTTGCAGCTCTTGACGAAAATGCAATCGCATCAAGACACCAATTACATATAGAAGAGACAATTTTAAACAAAAATTCAGAAATTTCACTACAATTGGAATTAAAACGTGCATTAAACAATTTGGACGAGAAACAAAATCTTTGTATGAAACTATTTTATTATGATGATAAAACTTATAAAGAAATTGCTGAAATTACTGATTTTACAACACAACAAGTGAAAAGTTATATCCAAAATGGAAAAAGAAATCTCAAGAAAATTCTTAGTTCAAAAAATGGAGCTATTTCCAACCGTGTCTGATTTCGAAAAAAAATTTCTTAAAAATACATTTTCAAAAACTTCATGTCCAGCTTTAAATGAGTTACATAGCTACAGGATTGGACAAATATCACATAGTGAGCAGCTTAGAATAGAACGGCACTTATTGGACTGCGATATTTGTTCTACAATATTGGAAGGTTTGGAGAAAAATGGAGATTCGATTCAATTTGATGAAATAGAACATCAGTTGAAGGTTCGCTTACAAATTAATCTATCAAAAACAAAATCGTATCCCACAAAATGGCTTTCGGTGGCAGCGATTCTTTTTTCAATTTCGACTGCATTTTTCTTGAAAGCTCATTTTTTACAAACGGATCTATTCCGTGAATTTTACAAGCCATATCCCGTAGAATTACAAACGTTTCGTGGTGATAGTGATAAATCAAAGTTAAGTTATTCATTGCGAATATATAAAACAGGTGGCTATGAAGAGGCAATTCCCTGGCTTTTGCAGATTGTAGAGCATGAACCAGAAAATTTGATGGCAAAGTTTTATCTAGCGAACGCTTATCTTGCTTTAAATGATATTGAAAAAGCTAAGTTATCTTTTTACGAAATTTATAAAATTTTCGATTCAAATTATGCAGATCAAACTCGGTGGTATTTGGCGTTGATTTGTATTAGGGAGGGAGAAAATGAAAAAGCGATCAAGCTTTTGAATCAGATAAAGCAAAACGATGATCTGATAATTAAAGTTAAAGATCGACTGTTGGAAAAATTGCAAACAAAAAATAAATAATTTCACTTTTTGTGGGAAATTTCTTGCACTCCGTATGAATATTTTCTTATATTTAGAATTCGAAAAATTCTATCAACCAATGAAGGGAGTGAGAGCCTATGCCGGGTGTTATCGTTAGAGATAACGAACCTTTTGATCGCGCTCTAAAAAGATTTTCAAAAACATGCGAAAGAGCGGGTATCATTTCGGATATCAGAAAACATCAATACTTTGAAAAACCGAGTGAACGCCGCAAACGTAAAATGAAAGAGGCAAAGCGTAAAATGCGCAAGCTCATGGCGCAGCAAGCCAGAAGGTAACACAAGAATTGGTTCTATTCACAAACAGTAAAGCGTCCGAAAATTTTCGGGCGCTTTTTCGTTTTAAGGGACTTTGTTTGAATATCGCAGATTTAAATGCATTTTGTTTTGAGAGATTCTTTAATCAAAGTTGAATAAAAGTGCACAATAAAAGCAGATTTGGATATAATTTTTCTTTTAAGAAAAGTCTTTCTTCTTTATTAGATATCGAATTCTATTTGCGCTGTAAGTCATAATTTTGCATATTCACATTTATTGAAAATTCAATATTAATGGACTCCTATATAAAGAGACTACTATGATTTTATCAGAAAAAATACTCAACGATATGAAAACTGCGATGAAGTCTGGCGACAAGCAACGCCTGAGCACGATTCGCCAATTAAGGGCTCAAATCAAAAATACCCAAATTGAAATAGGTAAAGAGCTTGATGATTCAGAAATTCTGAATGTATTAGGTATTGCTGCTAAAAGACGCAAGGATGCAATGGAGATGTATCAAAAGGGCGGACGCGATGATTTGTATGCAATTGAGGAAAGCGAATTGAAAATCATTCAGGAGTACTTGCCAAAGCAAATGAGTGAATATGAAGTGGCCGAATTGATTCAGGATGTAATTAAAGCGACAGGTGCAACAGGGCAGGGTGATCTTGGAAAAGTGATGAAGGGAGTAATGGAAAAAGCAAAAGGCTTGGCCGATGGGAAGTTGATTCAGCGACTTGTACGTGAGAAACTCAACTGAGTTAGATGTTAAAAGAAGAATGGAAGCCTGATCCGAGTTCTGTTCTTTTCAATTGCTTAAAATATTTCTAAATAACTGAATCACGTGTTGATGGTGCCTTAACAAATGAAGGATCTATGTGTGCCTTTTCTGATCTGATGGGATGAAATATGAACGTAAATTACCTAGATATCTTATTAGCCAGCATAATTCTGGGATTTGCCATATGGGGATTTCGCAAGAAACTTCTTTTTCAAATGGTGATCTTTATAGGATTGTTTCTTGCTCTCTTCCTTTCGATGGAAGGTCTGGAAATAGTTGCTCCTCTTTTTGCATCAATTAGTATAGTTTCTGGTTCAACGGCGATTCTCATTGCATTGATCATCACATTTCTGGTCGTTTACTATTTGTATTTTTTCTTCCAAAAATGGGCAAATAAAAATGCAAAAATGAAAATGCCTGAAGTATTAGACAATGCAGGTGGCGTAATTTTAGGATTGCTAAATGCATTTTTAGTCGGATGCTTTCTTACACTTTCATTGATGTTAGCGCCAGCGAGTGAGAAATTTCAAGACCAAATTTATGATGCGAAGCTTCGCCCTACGACTGAGACTATTGGTACCGGAGTCTATAATTTCTTCGCAAAGATGATTCCCGGTAGCGTTACATTTGTCCAGTGTCTGGAGGCAGTAACCAATGAAATCGGGATTCAAAATTTTGACAGTGATTACTACGCAATTTTGATCGAATTAAACTCTACTAAAGCAGAAGAATGGATGAGTTTAGCGAAAAAATAGATAACCTTCGAAGAGCAGCGCGAACACTCGAATTGCCTAAAGTTTTACAAATTATTTCCGCTCGTGCAGTCACACCTATGGCCAGCCAAAATCTCCTGGAACTCAACTTCCTCGATAATCCTGAGTCGATACAAACTGCTCTCGCTCAAGTTTCGGATATGCGCGGATTACTTGATGGTGGCGATGATGTAAATATCGAATATTTTGAAGATCTCAAAAAAACTTTTAATGTGTTAAAGGTTGAAGGAGCTTCCGTCACCATTGAAAAGCTGGTGATGATTGGAAAACTGGTTCGAAATGCCCGCACAGTTTCTGCATACCTGCGTTCGCGTCAGGAAAACGTACGTTTTCTATGGGCAATTGCACAAAAATTGGTAACTGTGAAGGAACTGGAATCCGTACTGCAGAAAACAATAGATCCTGTGACGTTGGAAGTTTTGGACTCTGCCAGCCCGGAACTCCGAAAATTACGATTAGAAATTCGTAGCGCTCAGCAGCGTGTCCGCCAAAAGTTGGAGAGCCTGCTTAAATCCAGTAGTATGCAAGATATGCTGCGTGATAACTTGATTTCGATGCGTGAGGGGCGACAGGTACTCATGGTGAAAGATGAATTTCGACGTAAGCTTAAAGGTATTGTACACGATCAGTCTGCAACGGGACAGACATATTTCATCGAACCAATTGAGATTGTCGAATTAAATAATTCAGTCCGGCAGTACGAAGCAAGAGAGCGCGCCGAAATTGAGCGGATTATTGCTCAATTATGCGAGATTGTCCGCACACATTTGCATGAATTACACACCAATTATGAAATTTTAATTCAATTAGATGAAATTCGTGCGCGTGCCTTGTATTCACGAGATTTCCTTTGCAACCCATGCATGGTAAGTAACTCTGGCCAACTCCGGCTCGAATTTGCCCGTCATCCACTCCTTTTAGCAAAATATAAGAAACAAGAAGAAGTTGTCCCTCTCTCCATCGGTTTAGGAAATAACTTTCACACTTTAGTAATTACTGGTCCAAACGCAGGAGGGAAAACCGTAGCGATGAAAACGGTTGGTCTCACATTGTTGATGACCCGCCTTGGGCTCCACGTGCCCGCGAGCGCGGATTCAGAGATTGGTATATTCGGACGACTATTCGTTGATATCGGTGATGAACAATCGATTGAGGATGATTTGTCTACGTTTACATCCCATATGCAACGTTTGAATAACATGCTTATGAAAGCCGTGAAAAGCGATTTAGTGCTTATCGATGAAATGGGCTCGGGAACGGATCCCGATGAAGGTACAGCACTGGCTCTCGCAGCTTTAGAGGAGTTAACCTTGCGTGGAGTAATGTCCATCGTGACAACTCACCATGGTGCACTGAAAGAATTTGCTCATACCTCAGTGGGCGTTGAAAATGGGTGTATGATTTTCGATATTGATACACTGCAACCAACTTATCGCTTTCGTCTTGGAATTCCGGGATCAAGTTATGCATTTGAAATTGCCAGCCGCGTTGGTTTAAGCAATCGCATTATCAAAAGTGCCCGAAAACTAGTTGGTAAGGAAAAAGGAAGAGTTGAGAAGCTTATCGCAGATTTGGAGCATAAGCTGCACGCACAGGAAACCTTACTGCGGAAAAATAAGCTAGAAGAAGCACGTTTGCAAGGCATGGTGAAACTCTATCGGGACCGTGCGGATGAACTAAAGAAAAATAAACGTGCGTTGCAGGAAAAGGCAATTGCCGAATCGGAAGAATTGCTGAATAAAACCAACGCGACTATTGAATCAATTATTCGTGCAATTCGTGAAAATCAGGCATCGCGCGAAGTGATTCGTGATGCGAAACAGCAACTGTCCCGGCAAAAAGAGGAAGTTGCTACCCGAAAAGAAAATTTACGTCGGGAATCGAGTAAAGAAACTGAGAAGAGAGCAAGCAAAGATAATATTGAACCAGGCCTTATCATGTTGTGGAAAACGCAGCAGACACAGGTTACGATTCTGGAAAGACCTGATAATAAGGAAATGGTTGCTATTCAGGCTGGCAGCATGCGTCTGAAAGTTGCACTTTCTGAACTGGTTTCTGTGAAGGGTAAAAAAAAGAAATTACGAGCAAGTGTGCATTACGAGAATCCAAAACCCGTAATGCAGGAATTGGATCTGCGTGGCAAGCGAGCGGATGAGGCGATCAATGAGGCGGATCGCTTTATTAGCGAAGCGATAGTACATGCCTGGGACGAGGTAAGGTTGGTGCACGGCAAAGGAACCGGCGCTTTGCGTAAAGCCCTTGCTGAATATTTGCAAAATCATCCAAATGTTCGTGATTTTGGCCCGGCAGCCTTGGGACAGGGCGATATTGGTGTTACGTGCGTCAGATTTTTATAGGAGGACAATAATTTATGGCATCCAACTTGATCTCTTTAAATGAACTTCTTGCCGCCGCTATTCGTGCTGCACAGATCGGTGGTGAAAATTTGCAAACGCACTTATCCAGAGTGAAATACTACGAGATCAGTAAAAAAGCAGAATTTGATTTTGTCACCGAAGTGGATCGTACAACGGAGCGCGCCATTATTGATTTCATATTAGAAAAATTCCCTGGGCACCAAATTCTTGGTGAAGAAGGCGGTGATATTGGTGGTACTGAACCATACCAATGGATTATCGATCCGTTGGATGGGACTACAAATTATTTACATGATGTCCGCGCATTTTCTGTTTCAATAGCCGTGATGCTGAACAATGAACCTGTTGTGGGGGTGATACACGATCCTATGCGGCCGGAAACATTTACAGCAGTGAAAAATGGTGGTGCATTTTATAATGGAAGTCGAATAAATGTCTCCAGTCGAGAAATTTTGGGTCACTGCTTGCTTTCCACCGGGTTTCCATTTCGCTGCAAAGACCAGATAGATCTTTACCTCGATAGTTTCAAGCGATTTTTCAGCCAGGTTCGCGGTGTACGGCGAATCGGTTCTGCAGCCCTGGATTTAGCCTACGTTGCTGCAGGCCGTTTTGATGGATTTTGGGAACTGGATCTTCACAAATGGGATATTGCAGCAGGCGTTTTAATGATACTTGAAGCCGGAGGTAAAGTGACAGGATTCAGACCTGAGGAAAATTATTGGGAGACCGGTAATATTGTCGCCACAAATGGTTTTATCCATGAATATATGCTTCATGAATTGGCCGCCTCCTTTCCGGAATATGAAGTGGCAGAAGTAGAATAAAACGCATGAGAATCAGTTCATCTATCGTTACCACATCATAAAATCAATCCATGAAAACAAAACTCTATCAACTTCGTTCCCAATTCAAATCGTTTCTGTTCATTGCAGGCTTTTTACTCGTTGCCGCAGCTTTGATATATACTCAAAAACTAGTAGAAGACCTACGAAGCGAAGCGCGCGGTATCCTTGAATTTTATGTCCAATTTTATGAGCAAGCTGTTTCTTCTTCCAACGATGAAAATTTAAATTTCATTTTCGAGGAAATTATTAAACGGACAACCTTTCCAATAATTTTAACGGATAGCGATGGTATACCCACAGGCTGGAAAGGTTTAACTGTCGCCAGTGATGATCCTTCGCCGGAAGCTATTCTTAAAGTGAAAAAAATTGCAGATGCAATGAAAAATGAAATTGACCCGTTGCCGTTAAAGTATGAAGATTATGTTTTGGGCTATCTTATATATGGAGATTCAGAATCCGTTCAGCAATTGCAATGGCTTCCCTATTTTGAACTTGGCGCTGTCGCACTCTTTATATTAATTGGCTTTTTTGGCTTCAATAGCATTCGTCGAAGCGAGCAGCAGTTTATCTGGGTCGGCATGGCGAAGGAAACAGCGCATCAGTTAGGGACTCCAATTTCATCACTTATGGGGTGGAGCGCACTATTAAAGGATAAGTGTGAACAGGAACCAGAAAAGATTAATATTTTAAACGAAATCGGGCAGGATATCCAACGTCTTGAAACAGCCGCACAACGTTTTTCACAAATTGGATCAAAGCCGGATATCAAACCGGAAAACATTGATGAAATAGTTCATGCAGTCATTAAGTATTATAATCGACGTCTTCCGCAAATGCACAGAAAAGTGAACCTGCAGTATGTTTCAACCATACAGGAAAAAGTCCCAATAAACGCGAATCTGTTCCAATGGGTGCTTGAAAATCTGATAAAAAATGCACTTGATGCAATCGGTACAAAAAACGGGACTGTGACGATTAACGCACAAAAAGGGAATGGAAAACATCCGTTTATCATAGATGTCATCGATGATGGCAAGGGGATGGATTCAAAAATCCGCAAAAATATTTTTCGTCCCGGCTTCAGCACAAAAAAAAGAGGGTGGGGTTTAGGACTCAATCTTGCTAAGCGCATTGTGGAAGAATATCACGGTGGGAAGTTGCAATTGAAGGAATCGCAACCGGGTGAAGGATCGACATTCAGAATTCAAATATAATCAGGATTTTTCTTTACCGCAGTTGAACCTGTAAACCTGATGCAAATTCACTTTAAATAATCTCCTGTCATCCGTTTGCAGGCCAAATTTTTTACCGGGTAAATCACACAATTGTGGATAGACAATCGTTTCTATACCATGATTTTCCGCTTTTTGTCTCGCCAGAGTTAGATTTTTATGGTATTCCATCGTGTTAAATGCAATCGCGGCAAGCGAAAACGATTTGGGTTCTTTGCTGACAAATGAGCCATCATCAAACTTATACCATACTTTTTCAAATTCGTCACTCAAGGTTAAGGATGAGTAATTATAATTATCAAAATCAAAAGAGGAGACAATCGTGTCGGGTTGCATGTAAAGGACAGAAATTTCTCCAGTTGTTTGTTCGTTCAGACGAAAATCGATTGCATGAATCGCCAGCTTAGCATTGTTCTCTTCGAAAAAACGATGATCTGCAATAACAGCTGCAAATGATGGATGCGATGCAAAATCGGAATAATAAGTGGAGGTGCAGCTAACTGTGGCGTTTTTGCCGTGATTTAAATTTTTTGAATGGTATTGCCACACAAGAAGACCGGTTTTATCACACCAGTAAAGCCAGCGATCCGAAGGTTTTACACCCTTATTAATAATAAGATTAAAGCCAAGATTTTTGACATTTTGAATATCAGAACTTATTGCTTTATCGGAGGGTGGCGTTATGATGCCATCCGGCCAAAACCCGTAATGTTCAACAGCCAATTGCGAAAACTTTTCACCGTTCAAATAAATTGCATGCCTGTCCCCATGTTCGGATTCGATTCGATAATCACTCGCACCAAAATAGCTCCATGCGCTATCCATCACCGCAGCAGAACTGCACAAACGTAACTGAACATCATAAAGAAACGGATTAAGTGGACTCCATTTTTTTAAATTTTCAATTTTAACTCGTATGTTGTGCTGCGCTTTTCCCCATACATTGGCAACCATTGTTCCCTGGTCATAAATAATTGCATTTACCGATAAGTCCGATTCCTCTCCCGTATACTCAACCCGTAGGTTTATTTCGTTGTTTTTGATGTCTGATTTAAATTCTACTTTTGAGAGATAGGTTTCCGGTACAGGTTCCAACCAGACAGTCTGGCTAATACCGTGGCTTGCAAACGAATCGGTTATTTTTCCAGTGAAGCCACACTGGTTTGCGTTCACACCGACCAGAATCTCGTTTTTGTTCTCCGTCAGCTGCTCCGTAATATCCAGGCTGGCTCTTGATTCTGAATTTGCAATTGTGGCAACTCGCTTGCTATTTATGAACACCGTAGCATCTCCATTGATTCTTTCAAAATGAAGGAGCATGCGTTCCCTGCGCCATTCATCGGGTATGCGCACTGTGCGTCGATACCACATTGCCGTACCAGCTCCCATAATTCCGGACAGGTTGGCTTCAATTGGAAACGGAACAAGTATTCTTTTAGCCAGAGTTTTTGTTGCGGGTAGTATTTCTAAATTTGGAGCAAATTCAAATTGCCACGAACCGTTTAAATTTTTCCATTCTGAACGGGTAAGTTGTGGCCGGGGATATTCTTTATGAACATTTTCGGGACTTACATATTGTGTCCACTTTGTGAAGAGGGTTGCATTCGCTGGACGCCAACTAGCGACGGAGTAGTAGCTGAGAACTATACCTGTGATGAAGATGAGAATCAAACGTGCGTTTGTCATTATTAATTCTGTTTGTCGAGCTAAGATTAAATATTGAACTAATCATTGCACATCCTTGTCATCAGTGGACTCCATCTCCCACCATGGAGAATTGGAACGCTAAGTAAAGTTATTATCTACAATTTAATAAGGGAAAATTGTATTAAATTAAATACAGCTAAATGAGGAAAAATGGAGAAAGAAAAATTGTTTATTTTTTTCTAATGTTTCATTCAAAAAATTCATAAACAGTGGGGCAAGTTGAAGGGGAGGCAAAGAGCGATACTTACCGTCTTGATAAAAAAGAAGCCCTGAGTGCCTAACTCCTCAGGGCTTCAAAATAATTCAGATATCCCGGTAATCCTTCCGGGATGCAGGATTTTCTCCTATCCTGGTCTCGGCGAGCACTTAATTAATTTGACCGACCATCCCTGGCGGGTGGCTCACTTGAGCTAAATCCTGTCTAGTATTTCGCCGCTAGTTCTATGAATATAAATTATTTAGCAAAGTTGTAATAAAACGACAGTATTTCAACAGCGTATTGCTGCTTTATTTATCTTTTCGGCGACGTAGTAACTGCAGTTGAAACGCCACCATGCTTTGTATTTTTTAAAATAGACATCGCCTGACCTTCAGCTATATAAACCGTCGCATCCGAGTCTATGACATGGCATTCGGACTAATAAATGGTTCACTAATTATCGAAAAGACTCTATTGAAGTCTAAAAGTTCGACTTCGTTGGTGATTTGAATCTTTTTATAAAGACAGTTTCTGTATTGCGAACGAATTCCTTACCTTGGAATACCGGCACTAAGCCGTCGACGCCAATCATAGTAATTCTTTATTGTTTCGCAAACTCTCCAGTGAGCATTTCCTGAACGCCTTCCTCAATTGCAGTCCATTCAAGTGTTAATACCTCCTGATCCAAGAAGAAATCAAATGTTTCTGATCCGCCACTATCAAAGGTCGTTGTTAATTGTTCGCCAGAGACATTCCATGTTCCCGTATCCGTTGCCGGCTCATCCAAATTGTAGTTGCTTATAAAAGTTTTATCAGATTTTAGCTCCAACGTCCAATAAGCACCAAGTTGTGCCAGCATTAATTCATTAAGTACAACCGTTTGGTCAGATACAATCGTTAATTTTGTAAGTTTCCAGGTACCTGTGGGATCAGTATTGCTTTGTTTGGTTGGATTTTTATCGTCATTGCAGCTCGTTAGGAAAAAGATTGTGAGAATGACAATGGTCAAAATACGTTTCATAGCTTTTAAATTGCGCATAACAAACTCCTTATCGATTAAAAAGGTGATTGACTGACAATTGACTTCTAAATCGACAAATGCCTACTCCGCAATAGAGATGAATCTGAATGATGTATCAGTGAGAGATAAAAGTAAGATCGGAAATGGAGAGATTCGATTTTATCAAAGAAAGACAAGGATAGAAATTCGCAACCGAGCAAGAAATGAGAAAGTAGTATTGAGACTATCTGGAATAATTGAATAGTAAATGATGATGATTTAACTCTCACCAAGTTTTTATTTTAAGACTCCTATAATTAAAATCAACTTGTTTTTACAATATTTAGTGCACTTTGAAATAAATATTGACAAAACTGCGTTTTTCCTGTATTTTTGAAGAATTATAAACACAACTGGAGGAAAAATCATCAACAAGCAAACACGACACCGCCATATTCGTGAGCTCATCATCAGTAAAAGGATTTCCAGTCAGGAAGAATTGAGTACTGAGCTCAAGAATATAAAAATAGATGTAACCCAGGCTACACTTTCCCGCGATCTGCATGAACTTCGAATAGTGCGGATGCCGGTCGATGAGGGTTTCCGTTATGTACTACCACAAGATACGAGTGGCAAGCAGCTCAAAAAAGTAGTGCAACATGAAATTGTACAAATTCTGAACAATGAGACATGTATTATTATAAAAACCCTGCTCGGGCGGGCCGCAGGAGTGGCAATTTTTCTGGATAACCTTAAGCATCCGTATATTTTGGGAACTATTGCCGGGGATGACACGATTATGGTTATTCCAACCAGTGTGAATAATACAAAAGATTTGGCAGATTATCTCTATTCCCTTGAAATGGATAACGAGGAATAACGAATGTAAATTATTCCTCATTATGTCATTCTAACTATTCATCCCGCCACCAGAAAAACTATTTCTGATAGACAATCTCTCCACCAATGACCGTCATTGCTACCTGAATATTAAACAATTCCTCTTCTTCACACGTCATCAGGTCTTTTTCCAGAACCGTAAAATCAGCTAGTTTTCCTTTTTCAATACTACCACGAACATTTTCTTCAAAAACTGCAAATGCAGCCCATTTTGTGAACATCTGCAACGCTTCTTTCCGTGATACCCGCAACTCACGATGCCAGTCTTCATTTGAAAAACCTGTGGTATCTTTACGAACGGTGGCAGCATAAAATTCAATCATTGGATTGCCCTCTTCAACAGGCGCATCGGAGCCGCCGGGAATAAGACAACCGCTATCAAGTAGAGTACGCCAGACATAGCCACGCGTCATGCGATCCTTTCCAAGGCGTCGCACGGCAAAATGCAGATCGCCAATGGCGTGGGAAGGTTGCATGCTCGGTATTACACCCAGCGCATGAAACCGTGGAATGTCCTCAGCTGCAATGATTTGTGCATGTTCAATCCGATGACGAGGATCAGCTATGATCCGTGTTTCGGGAGGGACTGCTTTTAATGCTTTTTCATATAAATCCAAAGTAAGGCGATTGCCGCGGTCACCAATGGCATGCGTTGCGATCTGAATTCCTTTTTCCGTTGCTTTTTTCACTAGATGATAGAGTTTGTCTTCATTGGTTAAAATGAGTCCGGCCCCAGGTGCATCAGAATAAGGCTCAAGTAAAGCTGCACCTCGAGAACCTAAGGCGCCATCCATATAGCATTTGATACCACGAATTGTGAGGTGGTTTTTGAATAATCCAATTTGTGGGCCATTTGCAAGGAGTGTATCCGGGTTCGC